>DATIBR010000015.1 GCA_035457425.1 Terriglobales bacterium | reverse complement strand
ACTACCGACCAACGACCACCACTCTCGTCGCGTTGTTTAGACTAGACCCATGCCCGAGCTCCCCGAGGTCGAGACCATCGCGCGCGGCGTGGCACAGCGCGTCCGCGGCGAGCGCGTGGAATCGGTGTGGCTGAGCGGCCGCAAGCAGACGCTGAAGTCGCCGCCGCGCGCCATCGCGCAGACGCTGGAAGGCGCGCGCATCGACGACGTCCACCGCACGGGGAAGCACATCGTGTTCGAGCTCAGCCGCGATGAGGGCCGGCAGCGAGCGGCGGCTGGCGGCTCGCGGCGCAGTCTCGAGGCTCGGCGGCCAGCCGCCGGCCGCAAGCCGCCGGCCCTCCTCGCCCATCCCCAGTTCATCGTCCACCTCGGCATGACCGGCTCGCTCACCGTCGTCCCTGCCGAAAAAGAGATGGCGAAGCACACGCACGCGGTGCTGAAGCTCAGCTCCGGTCGCGAGCTGCGCTTCGTCGATCCCCGGATGTTCGGCAAGCTCGCGGTGGTGAAAGAGCGCTTCCGCGCGCCCGGACACGAGCCGCTCGACGTCGGCGCCGAAGCCTTTGCCGCGCTCTTCAAGCGCACTAAGGCGACCATCAAGAGCGCGCTACTCAACCAGAAGCTGCTCAGCGGGGTAGGGAACATCTATGCCGACGAAGCGCTCTTCCGCGCCCGCGTCCGGCCGCGCCGCCGCGGCGCGTCGCTCACGCACGCCGAGCTGCGCAAGCTCTACCAATCGCTGCAGGCGGTGCTGAACGAATCCATCAAGGCCGGCGGCACCACGTTCTCCGATTACGTGGACGCGGAAGGCGAGTGGGGCAACTACCAGTTCGACCTGCGCGTGTACGGCCGCGAAGGCGAGCCCTGCGTCCGCTGCCACACGCCCATCAAGCGCATCGTCATCACCGGCCGCAGCGCGCACTACTGCCCGCACTGCCAGAAGTGAATCTGCGATCGGCAATTTGTGATCTGCAATCTGTACCCGCCGTCAGTCGCGACTAACATCACAAATCACAAATCACAAATCCAGCCAACGGCTCCCGCGCGCTGCTAGTCTAATTGTCGGTTATGCCTTTCTTCGCCATCGGCGTGGATCTCGGCGGGACGAACCTGCGCGCCGCCGCCGTCGACGACGCCGGCCGCCTGCTCGAAAAAGTCACCAGCGGCACCGAGGTCGCCAAGGGCCGCGACCACGTCATCAATGACATGGCGCGGCTCATCCTCGAGCTCGCCGCCAAGTTCCAGGGCCGCGGCAACCTCGCCGGCATCGGCGTCGGCGTGCCCGGCATCATCGACATGAGCACCGGCATGCTGCGCGAGTCGCCCAACCTTCCCGGCTGGCACGACTACCCGGTGCGCGACGAGATCGAGCATCGCATCAAGGCCCCCGTCATCCTCGAGAACGACGCCAACGCCGCCGCGCTGGGCGAGACCTGGCTGGGCGCCGCGCGCGACTACGATTCCATGTGCATGCTCACGCTCGGTACCGGCGTGGGCGGCGGCATCGTGATCGCCGGCGAGCCCTGGCGCGGCATGACCGGCATGGCCGGCGAGCTCGGCCACATCACCGTCGATCCCAACGGCCCGCCCTGCGGCTGCGGCAACCGCGGCTGCCTGGAGCAGTTCGCCTCCGCCACCGCCGTGAAGCGCATGGCGCTGGAGCTGATCGAGAGCGGCCACGCGCCCGAGCTGGCGCGCGCCGCCGAGGGCAACGTCGAGTTCAGCGCGAAGAGCGTGTACCAGATGGCGGTGCAGGGTGACGCGCCCGCCAAGGCCATCTTCAACCGCGTCGGCTGGTCGCTCGGCATCGCCGTCGCCGACCTGGTGAACATCTTCAACGTCCCGATGATCGTCGTGGGCGGCGGCGTCGCCAGCGCCTGGGAAGCCTTCGCGCCCGCCATGATGGAAGAGGCGACGCGGCGCTCCTTCGTGCTGCGCGCGACCGCGCCCGACGGCGCCCAGGGACGCCCCACCACCATCGTGACGCGCGCCCTGCTCGGCTCCGACGCCGGCCTCTACGGCGCGGCCCGCCTGCCGCTCGCGCTCGCGGCCGCGCCCGCGCGCAAGCGCTCCGCCTGATCGCCGATCTTCAATCGCCGATCGCCGATCTCGTCTGTGGAAAGGGAAGGGGCGCGACGTCGGTCGCGCCCCGATCGGCAATCGTCAAGCGGCCATCTACTGCATGGTCGACACGATCGACACCGGCCCGTTCACCGTCGACATCCGGACCACGGTGTTGTTGCTCTTGCCCAGCCGCACGCTCTTGTTGCGATCATCCCAGTCCCTGGTCGCGCCGGCGCATGCGTCGCTGTCGCAGTGGAACGGGCTGTAGCCGCGCGACGTGACCTCGACGCCCGACCGGTAGTTCGTCGGGATGCGCAGCTTGATGGGGCCGTTCTGCGCGGAGGCGTCGAGCCCCTGCCCGGACCACTCCGTGCCCGAGAGCTGGATGTCGACCGGCCCGTTCTGCGTCCGGATGCGGATGTTGCCGCTCGAGCGCTGCACGCTGATGGGCCCGTTGGTCGCCTCGGCCACGATCTCGCCCGAGCAGCGGTAGATCTTCACCGGCCCGTTCACCGTCTCCGCCGTGATGTTGCCGGTTATGTCGCGCAGATGGATGGGGCCGTTGTGGGCGTCGAGCGCCAGCTTGATGTTGCGCGGCACGTTGACCAGGAAATGCGCCACCCACTGGCTGCCAAACTCGCTGGTCGGCGGGCCGTCGATCGAGATGCGGCTGCCGTCCATGCGCAGCCGGATGGCGTCGAGCGCGCCCTTGGCGTCGCCCCCGCTCCCCGCCGCCACCGCCTTGCAGACCTTGATCATGACTTCGTTCTTGTCCCAGCCGCGCACCAGCGCGCCGCCGTTCTGCGGCGCGTGGAAGCTGATCCCGCCGGCGAACTGCGCCGGTGTCAGCGTCCGCGCCTCCTCCGCCGTGAATACGTCCTGGTCGCCGAACGACACGTTGAAGTGGTCGTCGCATGCGTCGCCCGGGACCTCCGCGTCGGTGTTGATCGATATGTTGTTGCCCCAGTTGTGGCGATGCTTGTGGCGCGTCTGCGCCGCCAGGAAGGCGCCGAATACCAGAGTAAGGGCCAACGCCCAGAGAAGTCGTTTCATAGGTTCCCCCTGCACGAGGATGTGACGGCAAGCCGGCGAGGTGGTTAGCAGAAGATAGGAAGAAAACCCACGGTCGGCGGCTGGCAGCTTGGGCTTGCGGCGCAGCGCTTCGCGGCGGGCCCCCGGCCGCTAGCCGCAAGCCCGTCTTACCGCGCGGCCGCCCGCTCCACGGACTTCGCCAGGGCGGCGATGAAGCGCTCATTCTGCTCCGGCGTGCCGATGGTGACGCGGATCGCCTCCGGGATGCCCCAGGGGCCGAGCGACCGCACGATCACGCCCTCATTCTGGATGCGCCGGGCCAGCGCCGGCGCCTCCGGCCCAGCCTCGAAGTAGAGGAAGTTCGACCACGTTGGCACCGGCTCGAAGCCGAGCCCGCGCAGCTTCTCCAGCAGGAACTCGGCGCCGCGCGCGTTGTTCTCCAGGGTCTTCTGCAGGTGCGCGGTGTCGTCGAGCGCGGCCAGCGCCGCCGCTTCCGCCACCGCCGAGACCGAGAACGCCGTCTTCAGCCGCTCCAGGTACGCGAGGATCTCCGGTTGCCCGAAGCCGTACCCCACCCGCAGTCCGGCGAGGCCGTGTCCCTTGGAGAAAGTCCGCAGCACGATGACCGACTTGCCCGCGCGCACGTATTCGAGCGAGTGCGAGTAGTCCACGCCGCGCCGCTTCGCGAAGTGGGTCGCGAAGTCGAAGTACGCCTCGTCGAGCACCACGAACACGCTCGGCGGGATGCGCTCCAGGAAGCGGTCGGTGGCCTTCGCGTCGAACAGCGTGCCGGTCGGGTTGTTCGGGTTCGCAAGGAAGACGATGCGCGTGTCCTCGTTCACCGCATCCGCGATGGCGTCGAGGTCGTACGCGTAGCCCTGCATCGGGACCTCGACCAGCTCGCCGCCCGCCGCGCGGGTCGCGATCAGGTACACGATGAACGAGCGCGCGCTCGTGACCGCGTTCAGCGTGGGGCCCAGCAGCGTCCGGCAGATCAGGTCGATGAGCGCGGTCGAGCCGTCGGTGACCAGCACCTGCTCGGGCGTGAGGCCGTTCAGCTCCGCCAGCCGCGTGCGCAGCTCCGTGGTGTCGTTGTCGGGATAAAGATTCGCCTCGGCCGCGGCGCGCCGCATCGCCTCCAGCGCCTTGGGCGACGGCCCGAACGGGTTCTCGTTCGACGCCATCTTGATGCACTTGATCCCCGATTCGCGCTCGGCCGCCTTGATCGGCTTGCCCGGCGTGTAGGGCCCCAGCTTCCGCAGGTGCTCGGGGACGAGGTGCTTCCAGCTGTCGCTCTGGCTCATCTGCCGTCTCTTTTATCACGCCGCGGCGGGCGGCCGAAACGCTTTGCGCCGCCGGGACCGCGGCCTCCGCCGGGACGGCGGCCCTCCGTCCGCGGACCGCCAAAACTGCGCTTGGGCCCACCAAACTTCTTCGCCCCGCCGAATCGCTTCGGACCGCCGAATCGCTTCGCCCCGCCCGGACCCGCGCCCTCGCGTCGCGGAACTGCGCCAAACTTCTTCGGACCGCCAAAACGCTTCGCCCCGCCGAATCGTTTTGGCCCGCCCGGGCCGGCGTCCTCGCGCCGCGGTCCGCCGAATCCGCCACCACCCTCGCGCCGCGGTCCAGCGCCGAATCTCTTCGGCCCCCCGAAACGCTTCGGACCACCCGGACCGGCGCCTTCCCCTCGCGGCCCGGCACCGAATCTCTTTGACCCTCCGAAACGCTTCGGCCCGCCCGGACCGGCGCCTTCCCCTCGCGGCCCGGCGCCGAATCTCTTCGGCCCCCCGAAACGCTTCGGACCACGTAGCGCGGGCGTCCCGCCGGCGGTCGCGCGGTCGTCCCGCCCGCGCTCGGGCCGCTCTCCGAATCGCTTCGGTCCTCCAAAACGCTTCGGCGCCATCGGGCTGCGCGAGCCGCCGCCCTCGCGCCGCGGCCCGCCGAACCTGCCGCCGCCCTCGCGCCGCGGTCCCGCGCCAAATCTCTTCGGCCCGCCAAAACGCTTCGGCCCGCCCGCCTCTCCGCTGCGGAAATCCGGTCGCTCCGGCCGCTCCGGCGGCGTATATGGGATCAACTTTCCGCCGGCGTCGTAGCGCGCGACACCGCCGCGGCGCCCTTCGCCGCTCTCGTCATCGCGGCGCGGTGGGCGCGCGCCGAACCGCTCCGGCCGTCCGGCCTCCCGTGGTCCGCCCGCGAACGGGCGCCCGCCGCGCGCTCCGAACGCAGGACGTTCGCCCCGCCCGCCACCCGGTCGTTCGCGACGCGGGCCTTCGCCCGGGCCGCGGAACCGGAAGTTCTTCGACTTCTCGAATCTCCTTGGCGGCGGCAGCCCCGCCGCGCGCGGCGGCACGGCTCGGTCGCTCTCGTCGGGCGCGAACCCGGCCTGCTCGCGCGCTGTCGTCGCCGCTTCCGAGACGTAGCGCTGCAGCTGCGCCACCTCGTGCGGCCGCAGCTCGCGCTGCACGCCGGGCGGAATGTCGAGTTCCAGCGGCCCGTAGCGCACGCGCTTGATCTTTTCCACGTGGTGGCCGATCGCCTCGAACATGCGCCGGATCTGCCGGTTCCGCCCCTCGATCAGCGTGACCTCGTACCACGGGTTGTCGGCCTCGCGCACCTCGCGGACCTTCGCCGGCGCCGTCCGCACGCGCTCCAGCTTGCCTTGCACCGGGTCGCCCTCGCCGCCGATCATCACCCCGTCACGCAGCTTCTGGATGTCTTCGCGCGACGGATGCCCCGCCACTTTCACCAGGTAGGTCTTCGGCACGTGCGTGGAGGCATGCGTGAGCTTCGCCGTCAGCGCGCCGTCGTTGGTCAGCAGCAGCAGGCCTTCGGTGTTCCAGTCCAGCCGCCCGACCGGGAAGACGCGCGTCTTCGCCCGCACCAGCTCCATCACCGTGGGCCGGCCCTCGGGGTCCGACACCGTCGTCACGTACCCCTTCGGCTTGTGCAGCATGAGGTAGACCTGCCGCTCGGCCACGTGGACGGCCTTCCCGTCCACCTTGATGTGGTCGCTGTCGGGGTCGGCCTTCGACCCCAGCGTCGAGACGACCTGGCCGTTCACCGTGACCCGGCCCTGCGTGATGAGCTCTTCGGCGTGTCGCCGCGAGGCGATCCCGGCCGCGGCAATGATCTTCTGGAGACGTTCCTGCGCCATAGGCAATCTCTGATGCTAAATGGCAGAAGCACAAAGGACAAAGTCAAAGGCCGCCGGCTTGCGGCCTGCAGCTTGCCGCGGAGCGCCGGCACTGCGCGGCGGGCCGCCAGCCGCGGGCCTCGTGCTCTGTCCTTCTTGCTTTGTGCTTTGACTTCGCTACTGCGCCGGTTCGACTTCCGGCGTGGTGTCGAGCTCCGCCGGCACATCCGGGACGCCGGTCGCGTCGCTGTCCATGTGCGAGGTGAACAGGTCGGGCTGGTCGCCGCCCGCGCCCAGCTTCTCGAACTCTTCCACGCTCGGCAGCTCGCCAACATCCTTGAGCCCGAAGCGCATCAGGAAGTCCTTGGTCGTCTTGTAGAGGATGGGCCGGCCGACCACGTCCTTGCGGCCGGCGGTGGTGATGAGCTTGCGGTCGAGCAGCGTCCCGATCACGCCCGACGAATCCACGTTGCGGATCTCGTTGATCTCCGGCAGCGTGACCGGCTGCTTGTAGGCGATGACCGCCAGCGTCTCGAGCGCCTGCAGCGAGAGCCGCACCGGCGGCTTCAGCGACTTCGCGAACGTCCGCACCACGTCGTGATGCTCGGGCTTGGTCGCCATCTTGTAGCCGCCCGCGACCTGCCGCACCTCGATGCCGCGGTCGGAGAGCGAGTAGTCGTGCGAGATCTCGTGGATGGCGTTGCGGATCGCGTCCTTCAGCGCCGCCAGCTTCGGGTCCTTGGGCAGCTTCTTCTTCGAGTCGGGCGGCAGCGGCGCCGCCTCGGGCACGGGGATGTCGACCACGTCCCTGAGCGCGTTGGCCATCTGGTCGATGGTGACCGGCTCTTCCGCGGCGTAGATGATGGCTTCGACTTTGCCCTTCAGCGTGCTCATCAGCGGATCTTTCTCCTGCGGCAGCGTGCTCGCCGCCGCAGCGAATATCTCGTCCGTTATTTCCAATCGTCCCTCACTGCGGCCTGCTCGGCCATGATGGTATCGAACATCGCGTGCTTCTTGATCAGGATGTCGCCGAACACGCGGTCCTGCCGCAGCAGGATGGCCTGCAGCCGCACCAGCTCCAGCACCGCCAGGAACGCGCACACCAGCGCCGTGCGCGAGTGCACCGAGGCCAGCATCTGCTTCAGCCGGATGGGCCGGTCTTCGAGCAGCAGCCGCCGCCGCATATAGTCGATCATCTCGCTGACGGTGACCGTCTCCTCGTTCACCTGCAGGATGGGCCGGTTCTTCGCCCGCTCCAGGATCTGCTGGAAGGTCTTCACCAGGTCGACCATGTCGACCGCCAGCTCGGCTTCCGCGCCCTCGTCGTCCTTGAACTCCCTGAGCGAGGGGTTCGACCAGGTCGCGCCCTCCAGCTCCTGCCGCTGCAACAGCATCTGCGCCGCGTTCTTGTACTTCTCGTGCTCGAGCAGCCGGTTGACCAGCTCGTCGCGCGGGTCTTCCTGCTCCGCCGCGGCCTCGGGGTCGCGCGGCAGCAGCATCCGGCTCTTGATCTGGATGAGCACGCTCGCCATGTAGATGAACTCGGCGGCCACGTTCACGTCGAGCTGCTTGATGCGCTCCACGTACGCCAGGTACTGCGCCGTGATCATGGCGATGGGGATGTCGTAGATGTCGATGTCCTGCTTGCGGATCAGGTCGAGCAGCAGGTCGAGGGGCCCGTCGTAGACCGCGGCGACGGTGACGGCAAACGGGAAATCGCTCGCCTTTTGCGGCGGCGGAGTCTGTGCCTGCAGCCCCGATGTATCGGACATTGAGCTAATAGTAGCGCGGAAGGGAATCGGCCCAGCCAACTTGTTTTCCACAGGCGGGGTGGTCGGTGGACGGTGGTCGGTGACAAAACCTCTGCGTTTCCGAGTACCGACCACTGACCACCGACCACCAAACGAACAGATCAGGCCTTCTTCTGGAGCTTCGCTGCCTCGAACTCCCGGCTCATGTTCATCGCCGCGCGCGCCTCCACCATCGTCGCCTCGGCGACTTTCGCCGCCTTCTGCGACCCGGCCTCCAGCACGTCCCACGCCAGCTTGGGGTCGTTCTCGTACTTCTTCCGGCGCTCCTGCATGGGCGTGAGGATCTGGACGATCGCGTCCGCCGCCCAGCCCTTGCACTCGATGCACCCGATGCCCGCCGACCGGCACCCGGCGTACACCTTCTCCATCGTCTCCTTGCTGGAGAAGATCTTGTGCAGGTCGCCCACCGGGCACACGTCAGGATTCCCCGGGTCGGTGCGCCGCACGCGCGCCGGGTCGGTGACCATCGGCTTCAGCTTCTGCCGCACCACCGGCTCGGGGTCGGTCAGCATGATGGTGTTCCCGTACGACTTCGACATCTTCCGGCCGTCGGTGCCCGGCAGCTTCGGCGACTTGGTCAGCAGCGGCTGCGGCTCGGGGAAGACCTCGCCGCCACCCTTGCGCGGATAGAACTGGTTGAACCGCCGCGCGACCTCGCGCGTCAGCTCGACGTGCGCCACCTGGTCCTGCCCCACCGGCACGTACCCCGCCTGGTAGATCAGGATGTCCGCCGACTGCAGCAGCGGATATCCCAGGAACCCATACGTGTTCAGGTCGCGGTCGGCGAGGTTCTCGCGCACCTCTTTATAGGACGGCACGCGCTCCAGCCAGCCCAGCGGCGTGACCATCGAGAACAGCAGGTGCAGCTCGGCGTGCTGCGGCACGTGCGACTGGATGAAGATGGTCGACTTCTCCGGGTCGAGCCCCACCGCCAGCCAGTCGAGCACGATGTCCACCGAGCTCTGCTTCACGCGCGAGGTGTCGGCGTAATCGGTCGTCAGCGCGTGCCAGTCGGCCACGAAGAAGAAGCACTCGTACTGCTCCTGCAGCTTCACCCAGTTGTCGAGCGCGCCGACGAAGTGCCCGAGGTGCAGGCTTCCGGTGGGCCGCATGCCGCTCAGCACGCGGCGATTCTGTTGAGGCTTATCCATTCGCGTGGGGGATCTTGTACAGGATGTTGAACAGGATACCTAAGATGGGCGCGATCAGCATCCACAGGATCTTGCTGCCGAAGAGCACGAACGCCAGCAGCCCGATCATTCCTACCGTGTCGTAGATCCGGCGCATCTCTTCCGGCATCAGGTGCCGCACCACGTGGCTGCCGTCCAGCGGCGGCAGCGGGATCAGGTTGAAGATGCCGAGGATCACGTTGATGAAGATCATTTCCACGAACAACAGGATCAACGGGAACAGCGCCGACACCTCCGACGCCGCCACCACCGCGCGCGTCGGCGACTGCGCCTGGTTCACCGCGTGCACGAACAGCGTGTGCGCGTGCGGCACCGTCGCCAGCACGGCCGCGCACCCGAAGAACGCGAACGATACCAGCATGAAGTTCGAAGCCGGCCCCGCCACCGACGTCATGATGTCCGCCTTCACCGGCTCCTTGAAGTTCCGCGGATCGACCGGCGTCGGCTTGGCCCAGCCGAATGCGCCCAGCCCGCTGTAGATGCTGATGGCCGGCAGGATGATCGTGCCGAAAATGTCGATGTGCCGGATGGGATTCAGCGACACGCGCCCCAGCAGCGTCGCCGTCGGATCGCCGTAGCGCCCCGCCGTCCACGCGTGCGCCGACTCGTGCACGCTGATCGCCAGCAGGAAGACCACGACTTTCACGAAGATGTCGAGGTGGGAGAGGTCCATCGCTACTTCTTCTGCGCCATCTTCTTGTCCTCGAACGCGCGCTTCGCCGCGTCCGGCGCGATGCTCTTCACCTTCACCGGCTTCGCCGGGATGCCGGCCACGATGTGGAACGGCTCCACGTCCTTCGACGCCACGCCCATCGACCCCACGATCCCGTGCTCGCCCACCTTCACCCCGCTCAGCACCGTCGCGTGGTACGTCACGCGCGCCTTCGGCCCGATCTCGGTCGCTTCGTTCTCCACGATCATCCCGTCGTTCAGGTCGTGCGCGTGCGAGTACACGTTGGCGTAATCCGAGACCGAGCAGCCCTGGTGGATGACGATCTCCCCGCGGTCGTCCAGCAGCACGTACTTGTGGATGGTGCAGTCGTCCTCGATCGTCAGGTTGTAGCCGAACGAGACCTCCACTCCGTGGAATATCTTTACGTTCTTCCCGATGTGCTTGAGCACGTGCTTCGCCACCATCGCGCGCACGCGGAAGCCCAGCCAGTGGTTCAGCCCCACCGGCGAGCGGTCGAACATCATCCAGAACCAGATGAGCGGCTTGCGCTCGGCGTACTTCGCGGCGTCCACGTCGCCGTAGTACTCCGGCTCGAGCGAGGCGTTGCGCGGGTCGAACGAGTGGACCTGCGCCTGCACCGCCAGCGGCATGTCGGGCGCCGGCGGCGCGTACGGCCGGCCCAGGTACAGCTCGTGCAGCGCGTTCCGCACGACCACCGACCGGTGGTCCACGTCGCGGTTCTGGAACTCGGCATCCAGCTTCTCGATCCACGCGGCGTAGGCCTTCGCGGCCTCCGGCGTTGGCTGGATGTTGCGGTATTCGAAGCGGGGCATGGCTTTCCTGTGTCCTCGGAAGATGACTAGGGAAATGATGACGATAACACAGGGAAAGATTCGCTCTTAGCTCTTGGCTGTTCGCTTTTAGCCAAGCCGACAGCCAAGAGCCAAGAGCCAGGAGCGACCTACCGCTGGACCAGCGTGGTCTTCCCGCGCGTCACCGTCGCCGTCCAGATCCGCGCCGGCATCTTGAAGCGCGAGTCGAGCGACGCCTGCGGCACCTTCGGCTTCAGGTAGCGGTCCACGAAGAACTCCAGCAGGTAGCGCGGGATCTCGCGCCCGTCGAACCACACCTTCAGCACCTGGACGTTCCCCATCCCGTCCTTGCCCCACGCGCGCGTCAGCACCTTCACGTCGTGGACGCCGGAGAACAGCGACCACAGCGGGTTCATCTTGCGCTCTTTCGCCAGCAGCTTGTCGAAATCGATCTTCGCGGTCGCGGTGGCCTCGCCCACCGTGGTGACGAGGTGGATGTCGGAGATGCCGTCGGGTATCTTCAGCCGGCCCGAGTTCATGTACGCGTCCACTTCCGGGTCGGTCAGCACCGTCGGGCGCGGGTCCGGCTTCTCCCGCTCGCCGTTCGCGATCAGGTAGTCGACCTTCTTCTGCAGGGAATCCGCGGAACCCCCCGCGGTCTGTGCGGGGGCCCGCGAACCGCTGATGAGAACGATGAGGACCGCAACGAGGGCTGGGAGCGGGCAGCCGGCTGCTCGCCGCGGGCCCTGGACTCTTCGCGGCCCGCCGCAAGCCGCCGGCCGCCGGCCAGAGATTGCGTTGGCGGGGAAAGTCGTCACTGCTTCAGTACCGCCTCCGTTGGCGGCGGCGTCGTCACGCGCGGGCGCTCCAGCGTCCCGCCGACCACGTAGCTGCGCGTCGCGCCTTCCACCTTGAAGTCCAGCGCGCGCGCGAACGTGCTCGAACCGCTCACGGTGTAGATGCCCTCGGGCGTCTCCATTCTGCCCGCGTCGAACACCAGCCGTGCCTCGCGCAGCGCCACCGTGCCGGCGAACTTCCGGATGCGCAGCGGCGCTGCGGTATGCAGCCCGACGTGCCGCAGCATCCCGTTGCGCCAGTCGAAGCGCAGCTCGCCCACCGCCGACGTCCCCAGCTCCGTCGCGGTGTCGCCGCTCGCCGAGAAGACGTACTCGCCCCACACCAGCCCCGCGCCCCAGTTGTCGCGCATCGCGGTCGCAAGCTGCGCCACGTCCACGCGCTCCAGCGTGCCCTTGCCCTCGTACACCGGAGTGTTGCCGCTGAAGTCCGCGGTCCACTCGCCCTTGTGCCTGCCGCCATAGAGCTCGCCAGTCGCGTCCTTCAGCCACAGCTTGCCGCCGGAGAACTTCACGCTGCACGCGAACCGGTTCACGGTCGCGGACTTGATGACCAGCCGCGGCGTCGCCAGTGTCCCTTCGGCTTCCAGGCGCTTCATGCCGGTGGTCTGCGTGCTCCCGACGAAGAAGTGGTACCAGGGCTGCGCGTGGAAGCGCGGGTTCAGCAGGCGGTTCAGCTCGTCGAGGTTGAGCGCGGGTGCGGTGAAGGCGAAGCGCACCGGGCAATTCAGCAGGGTCGAGCAGCCGCGCGGCAGGTGCAGCGAGCCTTGCAGCGCCACGCCGTTCGCGAAGCGCGCATTCAGGTTCGCGACGTCGATCCCGGCCGGCGAGAGCGTCAGCGCGCCGCTGGTGATCTCGACCGGCGCGTTCAGTCCCTTGATCTCCGCGCTCACGTTCCGCAACTGCACGCTGCCGGTGGCCGAGGGCGGAGCGAACCCGCTCCAGTCGCCGTTGAGCGCCAGGTCGAGCCGCGCGCTGCCGGTCGCCCCGGTCTGCGGCGGACGCAGCCCGAACGCCGCCGCGATCACCGTCGCGCGCCCCAGTTCCGCGTCCCCGCGCACCGTCATCTGGAACGCCTCGCGGTCGAAGCGCGCCTCGATGGCCGCGGGCATCGCGCCGCCCAGCGAAACGTTGATCGGCTGCACCGTCAGGCGCGTGACCGTCGGCCCCTCTTGCGGAAGCGCCTTGCGCCGGAACGGAGACGCCGGCGTATGGAACAACGGATCGGGCACCGGCGCGAGCGCGAACCGTATGGGAGCGACCTCGAACGGCGTCGGCAGCGGCTTGCCGCTGAAGCGCACCACCGAGGTCGCGCCGCCGCCGCTCCACGCGTGCCCGCCCCCCAGCGGGCGATAACTGAACGCGGCATCCACGGTGCCGCTGGCGCTCAAGTCGCCCATGTCCTTCTTCATGTGGCGCGCCAGCCGCAACACCTCCGACGCCGGCACCGAAGTCGCCGCCACGCTCAGCTCCCACGTCCGCGGGCCGAGCAGGCCGGACACCATCCCGCGCGCCGCCACCTCGCCGTTGCTCACCGGCAGCCGGCAATCGATGGCCGCGAGCGTCTGCGTATCGCCCAGGTAGCGCGCCGAACACCGCAGGTCGGCGTTGAGCTCGTCGCCCGCCAGGATGTCGTACCGCCGAAAGTCGCGCAGCCCCGCCTGCGCGCTCAGCAGCAGCTCGCGCGGCGTCCCTGCCAGCGAGCCATTGATGGTCAGCGACCCCCGCCATCCCAGGTCGCGCCCGCGGACCAGCTGGCTCAGGTTCCCGAGTTGCGCCTTCTCCCACTCGTAGTCGAAGCGGACGGCGGTGTCGCGCAGCGTGGCCGCGCGCGTCGCCGCACCCTCCACCCGGATGGTCCCGGTGTCGCTCAGGTTCGCGTCGGTGCGGATGGGCCGCGCTTCCAGCCGCATGCGCCACTCGCCCTCGCCCGCCAGCCAGAGCGCGAAATCGGCCTCGCTCAGCGCGTACGCCTTCTTCTCCTGCCCGAGCTTCAGGTTGATGCGGCCCGCGTCGGCCTCGATGTAAGGGAAGCGCGGGCGCGCCTCCGGCTTGCGCTTCGCCGTCGGCGCTGCCGGCACCTGCGTCGCGCGCGCCAGCAGCGACTCGATGTTCCAGTCGCCCTGCGCGTTCCGCACCAGGTTCAGGCTGGGGTTCTTGAGCGACAGGCGCGCGATCTCGAACCGCCCTTGCCACAGCGCCGTCAGGCGCAGGTAGGCAGTCACCTCGTCGGCGCGCAGCATGGGCTCCGCGCTGAATGCCGCATCCTCTTCCACCTGGAAATCCGTGAGGTCGAGCCCCGGCTGCGGGATGAGGCGCAGCGTGATGGCGCCCACCGACACCTTGCGCCCGAGCGAGTCGCTGATCATCTGCGTCACGTTCGCCTTGAAGCGGTCCAGCGTGACGTACGGCGGCACGAAGATGCCGCACAGCACCAGGACGACGATGGCCGCTGCCGCGCGCGCGCGCTTTGTGCGGAGCATCGGCTCCTCCTATCGCACCTTGCGCAGGGTGCGGCGCCAGCGAGTCTCGTCGAAGAAGTGCAGGATCACGTGGCCGATGAACTTCGCGCGCTCCGCCATCGTCGTCTTGTCGTACTGGTCGCGCGGCGTCTCGAACGACCAGTAGATGAACATCGGGCGCCCGATGATGTTCTCTTTCGGGATGAACCCCCAGTAGCGCGAGTCATAGCTCGCGCGCCGGTTGTCGCCCATCGCGAAGTAACGGTCCGGCGGCACCACCAGCTCGCCCTCTTTCACGTAGAACGGCATCTGCGTGGTCCACTCCGGCGAGGGTGTCGCGCCGTCGGCATACACCGGCAGCACGCTGGGGAAGTCGTCGCGGTAGCGGTTGTAGCAGCCGAATCGCAGCGAGTCCGCCCGGCACTCCGGATCGCTCTTCAGGTACGGCTCGTCCACGCGCTCGCCGTTGCGGTAGAGCACGCCGCGCTCCAGCCGGATGTGGTCGCCCGGAACGCCGAGGATGCGCTTGACGATGTACATCCCGGGGTTCGTCACCGAGAGGAACACCACGATGTCGCCGCGCCGTATCTCGCGGTAGGGGACGACCGGGCCCAGGCTCGTCCGCGGCGCGTACGTCACGCGGTCGACGAACACGTGGTCCCCGATGAGCAGCGTGTCTTCCATCGAGCTCGACGGGATCTCGAAGGCCTGCATGTTGAAGGTGATGATGAAAAGCCCGATCACCAGCACGCTCGCCATGGAGGAGATGAACTCCATGGTGGTCTCTTTGGGCTTCTGTGGTTTGTCTTTCTCTTTTTTCGCCAACGAAGCTCTCTGGTCCGGAGGCGGAGAGCGTCAGCGCACGATGCGCAGCATCCGCTCCCAGCGCGCGTCCTGATGAAGGTGAGTCACTGCGTACGCAAGACCCGACAGTGTATCACCCCGCGCCGCGGGCACTCCCGCCGCGCCGCGCTCCGAGCGCACCGACCAGTAGATCAGCAGCGGTCGCCCGATGATGTTCTCCCGCGGCACGAAGCCCCAGTACCGGCTGTCCTGGCTGTTGTCGCGGTTGTCCCCCAGCACGAAGTACTGCCCGGCAGGCACCACCAGCTCGCCCTCCGCGCCCACCTCGCGCCGCAGCCGGTAGAACCACTCCCGGTCCACGTTCCCCGGCGCGTAGCTCAGGGTGGGGAAGTCGTCGCGATACGCGTCGTGCATCGCGTCGCGATGCCACGCGTAGCCCGCCTGCTCCAGCCGGCCGTTCACGTACAGCTGCTTGCCGGCCATGCGCACGCGGTCGCCCGGCACCGCCACCACGCGCTTCACGAAGTACGTCTCCGGCTTCAGCGGGTAGTGGAAGACGACGATGTCGCCGCGCCCGACCTCGCGGTAGGGGAGCAGCGGCACGCGCCCGCTCGACCCGTACACCGTCTTGTCCACCAGCAGGTAGTCGCCCACCAGCAGCGTCCGCTCCATCGAGGCCGACGGGATCTGGAACGCCTGCATCACGAACGTGATGATGAACAGCGCCACCACCAGGCTCGAGACCAGCGACTGCATGCTCCCGGCGAGCTGCTCGTGCCACGCTCGCCGCGGCGCGGCGCCGGTCTCAGGGGTCGCGGAAGAAACGCCTGCGGACATGCTTCTAATCAGATGCCGGAGCCAGCCGGTCGAGTGCTTTGCGCGCGGCATTTTGTTCCGCCGCTTTTTTCGTAGTACCCGTAGCCCGCGCGCGCAATTCCTTCGTGCCGTTCCCCTGCGCCACGCGGATCTCCACCGTGAACGTCTTCTTGTGCTCCGGACCTTCCTCCTTCACCAGGGCGTACACCGGTTGTGGACGTCCGCGAGCCTGCAAAAGTTCCTGCAATGCGCTCTTGTGGTCGGTCACCGGGTAGGAACCCGCCGGCTCTGCGCCCAGCCGCGCCAGCTCCGGTTCCACGATCCGCCCCAGGATGAACGCCCGCGGCGCCTCCAACCCGGCGTCCAGGTACATCGCCGCGAGCACCGCCTCCAGCGCGTTGACCAGCAGCGCGCTCTTGTTCCGCCCGCCGCTCTTCTCTTCGCCTCGCCCCAGCCGCAGGTATTTCCCCAGCTCGAGCTGTTCGGCCACCAGCTGCAGGTGCCGCGCGCTCACCAGGTGCGCCCGCAGCTTGGAGAGCTGGCCTTCGTGATATCCCGGGAAGAGCTCGAACAGGGCCTTGCTGGTGACGAAGCCCAGCACCGCGTCGCCCAGGAACTCGAGCTGCTCGTTGTCGCGCTGCGAGGCCGGCCGCAGGTCGTCGGGCGTGGGATCGCTCTCGTGCGCGTGCGAGCTGTGCGTCAGCGCCCGCTCCAGCAGC
>DATIBR010000014.1 GCA_035457425.1 Terriglobales bacterium | reverse complement strand
TTTCGTGGCGGAGTGACCGGTAAGTTTCAAGTTTCGAGTTTCAAGTTTCGAAACCGGCCGCGGGAAGCTTGAAACCTGAAACTCGAGACTACTTCCCATGGAAAGCCTGTTCGCGCGCCATCGCAACGTCACGCTGCTGGTGGCGATGCTGTTTGCCCAGATCCTGGGGCTCGCGGTGCAGGTGAAGCGCGCCGACCCGGGCGATCCCGCGAATCCAGAAAAGAAGACGCCGCTGCTGCGGGTGTGGGTGATGGGCGCGATCACGCCCATCGAGAAGCTGGTGGCAGCGAGCGGCCGCGGCCTGCGCGACACGTGGAATGGGTACGTGAACCTGCGCGGCGTGCGCGAAGAGAACCGGCAGCTCAAGCAGGAAGTGGAGCGGCTGAAGCTGGAGCAGGCGCGCATCGCGGAGGACGCGGCACAAGGGCGGCGGCTGCAGGCGCTGCTCAACTTCAAGGAACAGACGATCGGGCAGACGGTGGCGGCGCAGGTCATCGGCTCGAGCGGGAGCGAGCAATCGCGGCTCATCTACATCGACAAGGGAACGAACGACGGCGTGCGCGCCGACATGCCGGTCATCACGCCCGAAGGCGCCGTGGGGAAGATCGTGCAGCCACTGGCGAACACGGCGGGCGTGCTGCTGATCACCGACCCGACGTGGGGCGTGGGCGGCGTGCTGGAGAAGACGCGGCTGCAAGGCATCGCGAAGGGAACGGCAGCGGGCGACCTGAAGCTGGCGAACATCCTGTCCGATGAAAAAGTGGAGCTCGGCGAGCGCGTGCTGACCTCGGGCGGCGACGGCATCTTCCCGAAAGGGCTGCCGCTGGCGCGGGTGAGCGAGCTGCTGAGCCGCGAAGACCTGTTCCTGAACATCCGGCTGAAGCCGGCGGCAAACCTGCAGCGGCTCGAAGAAGTGCTCGTCATCACGAAGATGGAAGAGCGCGCGCCGGAAGCGGTGGACGCGGCGAACGGGCCGGTGCGGGCGGCGGACGTGCTGGCGCAGCGGCTGCCGAGCGTGAAGAAGAACGAGCCCAAGCCGGAGCAGAAGCCGTCGGCGAACCGGCCCGCGGCGGGCGGCGGGCAGCCGGCCGCGCAGCCTCCAGGGCCGACGAATCCAACCCAGCAACAGCCGCCGCCCACAAAACCGGCGACACCGACGCCAACGCCACAGGCCGCGGGAGATAATCCCCGCTAGCTACGGAGTTGCGCGCACGAATGCGGTCTTCCCGTCCTTCTTGCCCATGAACAAATAACCCTCGCGACGTGAGTAGCAGAGCTGGGCGTTCGTCAATCCCTCGCCCGGGCTATATTCCGCAAGCAGTTCCCCGGTGTTCGAATCGAAGGTCCGCATCAGAATGGTGGGAACCTGCTTCGGCATTGGCTTCATGAACCTCACTGAGACCACGCCCTCTGAAAAATCCAGCTTTACAGGTACGTATTCCTTTTCCGGACGCTCGATGAGAAGTCTCCGCACTAGATCGCCACCCGGCGATATGACGGCGACTTCGCGTCCTCGAAGGTAGTAGAGATTTCCGTCACCGCCCATCGCGACGGAGCGCTCAGAAATCTCCCTTGGATCAATCGAGTCCTTCTTTTGTGACGCTTGCAAGGCAGAGATCTTTTTCACCAACTCACCATCTGGTGAAAAAATTGCCACCGTTGGTCGACCAACGAGCGCTTTTGGACCCCCGCTGGCCACGTAACCCGCGATAAACATCTGTTCGGTGTCGAAAATCGCAAGGTATTCCACATGGAAAAACTTGGGAACTGACAGGCGAGCGCGAGAGGTGTACGAGCCGTCTGAAGCGAACCGCAAGAGTTCCGTTTCGCCAGTTTTTTCGTTAACGACTGCTTCAGTCAGTAGACCGGTCGGCGAAACGGCGTAAGTCGCGAAGCGATAACCATCCTGAAATTCGGCCGGGACCTGAAACACAGTCTCCTTCTCACCCTTGTCGACGTTGATTTTCCAAACCGGCAACATCGAATCTGTCACTGAATCTGTTGCGGGAAAGTACAACGCATTGCCTTGGCAGAGAAAAGGTTCGGTGCTGTAGGCCGGAAATGGTGGTTGCCAAGGGACCGAACTCTGCGGTTTGAGCGCAGTTCTTTGATACGCCTGGTACGGCCGGCGATCTGGGGAGGGTGCTTGGGCGCTGGCGCCCAAGCACATTACGAAGACGAGCGGCAACAGCCCTGATCGTGTCGCGGGAGTCATGAGTCTCTCTTTGAAATGTCAACAGACTTCCGTTGCGGTTGTTTCGACTTCATGGTCGGTTTCCCGCAACCCCTGCCCTGAAGACAGCCACACGGCCCTGCAGTTCCTACCGCGCAATTCTCTCCGCAGGGAACGAAGCTGCAAAGTTGAGCACAATTGTGTCCGAAACCGGAGCACGTCTGTATGTTCGTCGTGGTGGCGCAGCTGTTGCAGGTCCAAAGGCGGCTTGAGTATTGGTCTCCACAGCTAGCTTCTGCCCGTTTACTAGAGAGAGTCAACAAGAGGAACCCCAGGCCAACAGCAATAAGCTCTTTTTCATAGAGCCTCCTTCCGGTTTGGCGGGAGATTATCCCCCCCCTCGCCACGCCGGTCGTCAAGATGTCCCTTAGTACAATGTCGCCATAGACCGCTAGGCGTGGCCAACATCACCTACACATCCCGGGAGCAGATCGAGGTCCACAAGTTCTCGTGGATCGCGACGTTCGGCGTGCCGCTGGCGGCGCTGCTGGTGCAGTCGCTGCTGGGGACGCGGCTGCGGTTCATCGGGGTGTTCGACCTGCCGCTGCTGGTGACCATCTTCTTCGCCGTGGCGCGGCGCAACCAGCTCGCGGGCATGGCGACGGGGATGCTGATCGGGCTGGTGCAGGATTCGCTGACGCACCATCCCATCGGGATGTTCGGGATCGCGAAGACGGTGGTGGGGTTCGCGGCGTCGTCGATCGGCGTGCGGCTCGACGTGGAGAACCCCGGCTCGCGCGTGATCATGGGATTCGGGTTCTACCTGCTGCACCAGGCGATCTACTACCTCGTCGCGCGCAACCTGGTGTCGGAGGAGCTGGCGTGGCAGTGGGGCCACCTGCTGGGCGCGGCGCTGGCGAATGGGCTGCTGGCGGTCGTGCTGTTCGCGGTGCTGGACAAGCTCAAGCAGAGGGCTTAGGGCCCGGCCCGACCGGGCGGCCGGGCCTGCCTGAATCTGCGCCCTCGAGGTCGAGGGCGCTACACCGTGCTCACGGGTTAAGCACTAGGCCTTATGCCCCGGCGGGCGGAGTAGCTCTATACTGAGCGCAGAAGGCAGGCAGCAGTCCGGTGGCCGAGCGCGGCGAAAAAGTCCCAGCAATCAAGTTGACGTTCGTGCAGTACGCGATCCTGGTGATCTTCGTGATCCTGACGATGCGCCTGGCGCGGCTGCAGGTCGCGAGCCGCGATGAGTACATGGCGCTGGCGGAGCAGAACCGCGTGCGCAAGATGCCGATCCTGGCGCCGCGCGGCAAGATCCTGGACCGCGAAGGCCGCATCATCGTCGACAACTACCCGTCGTTCTCGGTGCTGCTGCTGCGCGAGCAGCTGAAGACGAACCCGCCGGACATCGACAAGATCGCGCTCGGGCTGCACATGGAAGCGCAGGAGATCCGGTCGCGCATCCGGCGCTTCGCCGACAAGCCGCCGAGCCAGCCGCTGGTGCTGAAGGACGACATCACGCCGGACGAGCTGGCGTATCTCGAAGCGCATCGCAACGAATTTCCCTATCTCGACACCATCATGGTGCACCGCCGGCTGTATCCGAAAGACGGCTTCATGGCGCACGTGATCGGCTACGTCGGCGAAGTGAGCGAAGCGATGCTGAACGACCCGCGCTACGAGCTGTACGAGCCGGGCGACGTGGTGGGGAAGTCGGGCGTGGAGGCGCAGTACAACGACTGGCTGATGGGGCAGGACGGATATCGCAACGTGATCGTCAACAGCCACGGCAAGGAAGTCGGGCGCAAGGACGAGACGCCGGCGACGCCCGGCAAGCAACTCAAGCTGACGATCGACCTCGACCTGCAGATCGCGGCGGAGGAGGCGCTGAACGCCAGCGGGAAGAATGGCGCCATCGTGGCGATGGACCCGCGCACGGGCGAGATCCTGGCGATGGCGTCGCGGCCGGTGTTCGACCCCAACCACTTCGCGGTGCGCATCCAGCGCGCGGAGTGGAACGCGCTGCTCACCGACCCCGGCAAGCCGCTGATGAACAAGGCGACGCAGGCGCAGCTCGCGCCCGGCTCGGTGTTCAAGATCATCATGTCAATGGCGGGGCTGGAAGAAGGCATCGCGCAGAACCTGCAGGTGTACTGCCGCGGCGGGCAGGTGTTCTACGGGCGCTTCTTCAAGTGCCACCTGGCGCGGGGGCACGGGTCGGTGGACATCCACAAGGCGATCCCGCAGTCGTGCGACGTCTTCTTCTACACGCTGGCGGAGCGGCTGGGCATCGGGCGCATCGCGAAGTACGCGACCGAGCTCGGGCTGGGGCAGCGGACGGGCGTGGACCTGCCGAACGAGGTGGCGGGCGTGATGCCGAGCGAAGAGTGGAAGATCCGCAACTTCAAGCAGAAGTGGTACGCGGGCGAGACCATCTCGGTGGGCATCGGACAGGGCGCGGTCACGACCACGCCGATCCAGCTGGCGCGGGCGATCGGCGCGATCACGACCGGCGGCAAGCTGCGGCGGCCGCACCTGGTGGACCCCGGCACCCAGCCCGAGGACTTCCTCGCGCGCTACAAGCAGGCGGTGCAGACGAGCCAGGACGAGACGCGGGTCGCGATCGCCGAGGGCAACTGGGTGACGATCACGGACGCGATGGCGAACACCACGCAGCCGGGCGGGACGGCGGCGTCATCGCACATTGACGGCGTCGACTTCGCGGGCAAGACGGGCTCGTCGCAGGTGATATCGAACGACGCGCGCAAGATCCTGAAGGGCTCGCAGTACAAGGACAACGGGTGGTTCGTGGGCGTGGCGCCACGGCGCAACCCGGAGATCCTGGTGTCGGTGCTGCTGGAAGAGGGCGAGCACGGCACGGCGGCGGCGCACCTGGCGTCGGACGTGGTGAAGGCTTACTACGACAAGCAGCGCAAGCGCGCGACCAAGGTGGCGCAGGCGAACCGGCCGGTGGAGATGGGCGGAGTGTGGACGGCGCCCGAGGAGCACGGCGGCGGGCAAACCATCCAGGCGGGGCGCTTCACCGTGCAGCCTTCCGGGAAAGTGAAGCGGGTGAAGGCGGCGCCGGGCGTGGATGCCATCAAGCCGCGCGAGGTCCGCGCGCGCGGGGGCGAGCGCGCCACAACGGCTGCCGCCGTGGCAGGAGGCGGGCGATGACGAAGTACCTGTCGTTCCGCGACTTCGACTGGGGGCTGCTGGCGGTGGTGCTGCTGATCTGCGGCATCGGCATCACGGAGATCTACACGGCGACGCTGAACACCAAGTTCGCGGCCAGCCAGCTGCACATCAAGCAGATGTACTGGGTGCTGGGCGGCGTGGTGCTGATGTTCCTGGTCAGCATGATCAACTACGAGATGCTGCTGGAGAACGTGCACTGGCTGTACGTGGCGTCGATCGTCTCGCTGATCGCGGTGTTCCTGTTCGGCCGCAAGTACCTGGGAGCGAAGCGCTGGATCATGCTGCCGGGAGGCCAGCACTTCCAGCCGTCGGAGTGGGTGAAGCTGGTGCTGATCCTGGCGCTGGCGAAGTACTTCGCCGACCACGTGCGGGAGGAGGCGACGGTGGGCGACATCGTGAAGGCGGGGCTGATCGCGGGCATCCCCTTCCTGATGGTGCTGCGGCAGCCCGACCTGGGGACGGCGCTGACCTACGTGCCGGTGGCGATGATGGCGTTGTTCCTGGGCGGCATCAAGTTCCGGCACGCGGCGGTCATCGTGCTGGTGGGCGCGATGCTGGCGCCGCTGGCCTGGCACTACGGCCTGAAGCCCTACCAGAAGCAGCGCATGATGACCTTCCTGAACCCGGAAGTGGACGCGCAAGGGTCGGGGTACCAGATCAATCAATCCCTGATCGCGGTGGGTTCCGGGGGGCTATGGGGCAAGGGAACAGCCAAGGGAACCCAGACGCAGGGGGACTTCCTGCCGGTGCCGCAGACGGACTTCATCTTCGCGGCGCTGGCGGAGGAGCACGGTTTTGTGGGCTGCCTGTTCGTCCTGCTGCTATACTTTGTGCTGCTGATGCGATTGATCCAGAACGCCCAGACGGCGCCTGACCGCGCCGGGACGTTCGTGGTGATGGGAGTGGTGGCCATCTTGGTCTTCCACCTCATGGTCAACGTCGGCATGGTGGTCGGCTACATGCCGGTCACGGGGATCCCGCTGCCGCTGATGAGTTACGGCGGCTCGTCGATCCTGTTCATGTTCCTGGCGCTGGGGTTGGTGAACAACATCCGGATGCGCCGATTCGTGAACTGAGCAGCAGGCAAAGAGGTTTACCAACGCGTACGACCGCCGCAGGGCGGAAGAAGATTCACAGCCCCGCAGGGGCAAACAGCCGGCCGAAGGACGAGCCGGACGAACGATCAAAAAGAGAGAAGCGCGCGGACAGGTAACGACCCCGTCTCGAACAAGGGACAGAGTGGTCACAAGTCCGGTGCAGCGCCGCAGGTGCCAAGATTCCGCACGACGTAAAGCGAATCCTGAACACTTCCAACCGCCCCGGCCGTGGTGTCGCCACGGGCGGCGGAGCTCTGCTTGCGATCGCGTCCCGCCCGTTTCGCGCCGCCTGAGTCCCGCGTAACGCGGGACAGACGGAGCAGAAATGTCGAAAGAACTATTCGTCTCGACCACGCCGCATGAGACCAAGGTGGCCATCGTCGAGGACGACCAGCTAGCCGAGATCTACTTCGAACGCGAGAACGAGTACACGCTCGCGGGATCCATCTACAAAGGCAAAGTCACACGCGTGCTGCCGGGCATGCAGTCGGCGTTCGTCGACCTGGGCCTGGAGCGCGACGCGTTCCTCTACGTCACCGACTTCCTGGAGGAGCAGGAGGACGTGGAAGAGTTCGACCAGGTGGTGACGCAGGCGCACGAGCGCGCCGCCAAGGGCGATGCGCCGGCGCCGCAGCAGGGGCAGCCGCGGCCGCCGCAGGAGCCGCGCGAGGAGCGCGAGCGGCAGGCCCCGGGCGGGCAGGAGCGCTTCGAGCGTCCCGACCGCGGCCCGGCGAACTACGAAGAGCGGCAGCCGCTCTCGAATGCGGCGACCATCGGTGAGGCCGGGGGCGACCTGGTGCGGCCGGAGGTGGACGGCAACCGCGCCGACGATCGCGGCAACCGCGAAGGGCGCGGCGGGCGGTGGCGAGGGCGGCGTCGCCGGGGACGTCGCGGGCGCGGCGGGATGCCGCAGAACAAGTTTGCCGACGGCCAGCCCGACCAGCCGCAAGCCGGCTTGCCGGAGGAGACAGCGGAGCGTCCGGCGGAGCGCGCGGATTTCGTGCGCGAAGACCGTGGGCCGAGAGAAGACCGTGGACCGAGAGAAGACCGTGGGCCGCGTGAAGACCGCGGCGCGCGCGAAGAGCGGCCGCGCGAAGAGCGCGGACCGCGGGGCGACCGTGGACGCAACGAGCGCGGGCGTGACCGCGGCGGGCGCGACCGTTTCGACCGCGGCGACCGTGGCGGCGACCGTGGCGCGGAGCGGGGGGGCGGGCGTCCGGCGGGATACCAGCCCATCGTGCTGCCGGGCGAGTCGATCTCGAAGTATCGCAACATCCAGCCGCTGCCGGGCGAGTCGCTGAGCCGCGCGGCCGCGCCGGAGGCGTTGCCGGGCGAGTCGCCGGCGAAACACCGCGGCGAGCCGCATGGGCACTCGGGGTTTGCCGAGCAGCGCGCGGCGGTGGAGGCCGACGGCGAAGCGACGCAGGTGCAGACCGTGTTCACCCCGCCGGTGGAAGAGCCGCGCCGCGAGGAGTCCAAGAGCAGCGGCGGCTTCTTCGGGCGGATGAAGGCGGCGATGTTCGGCGGCGAGGAAGCGCCGACCGAGCGCGAACGCGTGGAAGAGATGAACGTGGCGGCGACGTTCGCGGGCGAGGAAGCCACGAAAGCGGCCGAGCCGACCAGCCGGGACGAGATCGCCTACGAGCGCCCCGACCGGGACGACTACCGCGAACCGCGGCGCGAGCGCGAGCAGCGGGAGGAGCGCGAGGAGCGGGCGGAGCGGCGCGCGCAGGCGGCGCCCGCCGGCCACGCCTTCGGCTCCGGCGTGGTCGAGGAAGAGGAGATCGAGGACGAGGAGATGGACCTCGAGCTGGGCGAGGAGCTCGAGGGCGACGAATTCGAAGAGTTGGAAGAAGAGACGCTCGAGGCCGAGCACGGCGGCGAGGAGCTGATCGCGGCGCCGGAGATCACCGACGCGGTGCGCGACGCGCACATCGAGGAGCGGGCCACCGGGCACCACGAGTCCAACGGCATCGCCGACGAAGAAGACGACGAAGAGGACGACGGCGCCGAGTTCGAGGAAGTGGAAGGCGGCGTCCAGGACGAGGCCGAAGCGCTCGCCGAAGGCGAGGACGGGACCGAACTGGGCGAGCCGGGCGAAGACGCGGCGCCGGACCGCGCGGAGCTGCGCGGGCCGAGCGGCACGGCGGGCTTCCAGCAACGCACCGAGCGCAGCGAGCGCGAAGGCGGGCGCGAATCGCGGCGCGAGCGCTTCCAGCGCGGGCGGCGCGGGCGTCGCGGACGCCGGCCGATGCGCGGCGGCGGCGGCGGGCGGCGCAACATCCAAAGCGCCGGGCGTCCGCAGATCGGCGAGTTGCTGAAGGAAGGCCAGGAGATCCTGGTGCAGATCGCCAAGGAGCCGATGGGCAAGAAAGGCGCGCGCATCACCAGCCACATCGCGCTGCCGGGGCGCTTCCTGGTGTACATGCCGACGGTGGCGCACATCGGAGTCTCGCGCAAGATCGGGTCCGACGAGGAGCGCCAGCGGCTGAAGCGCATCCTGCTGAGCGAGCGGGAGGAGACCAAGGCGCACGGCGGGTTCATCGTGCGGACGGCGGCGGCGGGCGCCAGCGAAGACGACCTGCGCGCCGACATCCGGTTCCTGGTGAACCTGTGGAACGAGATCAAGCAGCGCGCGGAGCAGTCGAAGGCGCCGGCGCTCATCTACCACGACTTGAACCTGGTGGAGCGCATCCTGCGCGACCAGGTGACGCAGAACTTCTCGCACATCTGGGTGGATAACGAGGCGGAGTACGAGCGCGTGCTGCGCTTCATCGGCCGCTTCCAGCCGGCGCTGGTCAAGCGCGTGAAGCTCTACACCAAGGACACGCCGCTGTTCGAGGCGTTCAACATCCAGGAAGAGATCAACAAGGCGCTGAAGTCGAAGGTGTGGCTGAAGTCGGGCGGCTACATCGTCATCAACCAGACCGAGGCGCTGGTGGCGATCGACGTCAACACCGGCAAGTACGTCGGCAAGACGGGGCGGCTGGAAGACACAATCGTGAAGACGAACGTGGACGCCATCAAGGAGATCGTGCGGCAGATCCGGCTGCGCGACCTGGGCGGCATCATCGTCATCGACTTCATCGACATGGACGAGCGGCGCAACCGGCAGAAGGTGATGCAGGCGCTGGAGGAGGCGCTGCGCAACGACCGCGCGCCCTCGAAGGTGCTGCAGTTCAACGACTTCGGCCTGGTGGCCATCACGCGCAAGCGGGTGAAGCAGTCGCTCGAGCGCACCCTGGGGCAGCCGTGCGTCTATTGCACCGGCACCGGGCTCATCAAGTCGGTGACGACGGTGTGCAACGAGATCTACGTCGAGATGCGCAAGATGGCGAAGACCATCGACAAGAGTGACATCATGCTGCGCGTGAACCCGGAGGTCGGCAAGCAACTGAAGGCCAGCGGCGCGCGCTGGCTGCAGGAGATGGAGGAGCTGACCGGGCGGACCGTCATCGTGAAGACCGACCCGACGCTCCACCAGGAGCAGTTCGACATCCAGTGAGGGTGGCGAGTGGCAGAAAAGGCCCGCCGAAAGGCGGGCCTTTTTGTTTCTGCAAGCTCTTGTGGACACGTGGCTTAGAGCCGCTGTGCGCTATCACCAAGCCGTTGTGCGCTCGGTCACAGTCAGGCGAATGGAGACGGCGGATAGTGAATCTGTACTCATCCCTAAGCAGCGTGAGGCGGAGTCATGCGTGAGACCGTCATCCAGCCGGTAGAAGAGAAGAAGACGCCGGAAAGCGGCAAGAGCAGCAAGTCCTACAACTCGTTCGAGATCGCGCAGGCGCAGTTCGACAAGATGGCCGACTACCTGAAGCTCGACGCGGCGATGCGCGAGCTGTTGCGCTATCCGTTGCGCGAATACCACTTCGCCATCCCCATCCGGATGGACGACGGGACGACGAAGGTGTTCCGTGGATTCCGGGTGCAGCACAACGACGCGCGCGGCCCCGGGAAGGGCGGCATCCGGTTCCACCCGCAGGAGACGGTGGACACGGTGCGCGCGCTGGCGATGTGGATGACGTGGAAGTGCGCGGTGGTGGACATCCCGCTGGGCGGGGCGAAGGGCGGGGTGGTGTGCGACCCGCACAACCTGAGCGCGCGCGAGCAGGAGCAGATCTGCCGCGGCTGGGTGCGGCAGGTGGCGCGCGACGTGGGCCCGACGATGGACGTGCCGGCGCCCGACGTGATGACCAACTCGCAGCACATGCTGTGGATCCTGGACGAGTTCGAGCACATCCACGGCGGGCACTATCCGGGCTTCATCACCGGCAAGCCCGTCGGCATGGGCGGGTCGCTGGGGCGGAACGAAGCCACCGGCTACGGCCTGGTGTTCACGCTGCGCGAAGCGCTGAAAGAACTGAAGCTGAAGCCCGAGGAGACGACCGCGAGTGTACAGGGCTTCGGCAACGTGGCGCACTACGCCATCGAGCTCTACCACCAGCTCGGCGGGAAGGTGGTGGCGGTGAGCTGCTGGGACCAGGCCGACCAGTGCTCCTACACGTATCGCAAGGCCGGCGGCATCCGGCCGGGCGAACTGCTGGCGGTCACCGACCGCTTCGGCGGGATCGACAAGGCGAAGGCGGTGGCGCTGGGCTACGAGCTGCTGTCGGGCGACGCGTGGCTGGAGCAGGAGGTCGACATCCTGATCCCGGCGGCGATCGAGAACCAGCTCACGGGCGCGAACGTGGGGAACATCTCGCGCAAGGTGCGCATCATCGCGGAAGGCGCCAACGGCCCGACCACGCCGGAAGCCGACGCCGAGATCCAGAAGCGCGGCATCCTGGTCATCCCGGACTTCCTGGCGAACGCCGGCGGGGTGACGTGCAGCTACTTCGAGCAGGTGCAGAGCAACAGCAACTACTTCTGGGAGCGCGACGAGGTGCTGGGCAAGCTGGACGTGAAGATGACCGCGGCGTACTACGCGGTGTCGGAGCTGGCGCGCAAGGAGAAGCTGTACATGCGCGACGCGGCGTACGCCATCGCGGTGGGGCGAGTGGCGCGCGCCTGCCACGACCGCGGCTGGGTGTAGGCCGCGGAGCAACGAAGGAGCCTGATGACCGGCACGCACACAGCGCCGGCGGCGCTGCCCGCCTTCGACCGCAAGTTCTGGGACGGCGTCTTCGGCTTCACCCAGATCGGCGCCGGCGAGCTGGGCGGCAAGGCCGCGGGCCTGATCGCCATCAAGGAACTGCTCGAGCGTCCGACGGTGGCGAACGGCTATCCGCCGTTCGTGGTGGACGTGCCGGTGATGGCGGTGGTCGCCACCGATTGCTACGACGAGTTCCTGGCGCAGAACGGGCTGGCGCTGGAGGGCTTTGCCGGGCGCGACGACGAGCACATCGCGCGCGCGTTCCAGCAGGCGACGCTTCCCGCCGAGCTGCTGGGCGACCTGTGGGCGCTGATGCAGCAGGTGCGCACCCCGCTGGCAGTGCGCTCTTCCAGCCGGCTGGAAGACGCGATGGACCGCCCGTTCGCGGGCGTGTACGCGACCAAGATGATCCCGAACAACGAGCTGGACCCGGAGCATCGCTTCCACCAGCTGGTAGGCGCGATCAAGCTGGTGTACGCCTCGGCGTTCTTCCAGGAGGCGCAGGACTACATCCGCGCGGCGGGACGCGAGCCGCGCGACGAGAAGATGGCGGTCATCCTGCAGGAGGTGGTGGGGCAGCGGCACGGCCCGCGGTTCTATCCCGTCATCTCCGGCGTGGCGCGCTCGTACAACTTCTATCCCAGCGCGCCGGCGAAGGCGGAGGACGGCTTCGCGTCGCTGGCGCTGGGGCTGGGCAAGCAGATCGTGGACGGCGGGGTGGCGTGGACGTTCTCGCCGGCATACCCGCTGCGTCCGCCGCCGTTCCACTCGGTGGCGGAGATGGCGCGCTCCACGCAGAAGGAATTCTGGGCGGTCAACATGGGGAAGCCGCCGGCGTACGACCCGGTCAATGAAGCGGAATGCCTCTCGCGTTGCGGCCTGGACGCGGCGGCCGAGGATGAGACGCTGGAGCTGGTGGCCTCGAGCTATGACCACGAGTCGGAGCTGCTGCTGCCGGGCGTGCGGCCGGGATGCGAGCCGGTGCTGGATTTCGCTGCCGTGCTGGAGGCCGGGCGGATGCCGATCAGCCCGCTCCTCGCGGAGCTGCTGCGGGCGTCGGAGGAGGCGACCGGGGAGAAGGTCGAGATCGAGTTCGCGGTCACGGTGGCGGAAGAGCACGGGCGTCCGCGGCGTGCGCGCTTCGGGTTTCTCCAGGTGCGGCCGATGGCGGTGCCGGAGCAGACCATCGCGGTAAGCGAGGAGGAGTTCGGCGCGGCGCGGGCGGTGGTGGCGTCGAACGCCGTCATCGGCAACGGGGTGGCGCACGACATCCAGGACGTGGTGTACGTGCGGCGCGACCGCTTTCGCACGGACTACACCGCGGTCATCGCGCGCGAGATCGAGTACTGCAATCGCGCGCTGATGGAGCAGCGGCGGCCGTACGCGCTGCTGGGGTTCGGCCGCTGGGGCAGCTCGCAATCGAGCCTGGGGATCCCGGTGGCGTGGAGCCAGATCGCGGGCGCGCGGGTGATCGTGGAAACGACGCTGCCCGGCTTCGAGGTGGACCTGAGCCAGGCCTCGCACTTCTTCCACAACCTGGCGAGCTTCCGGGCCATGTACTTCATGGTGCGGCACGACGAGCGGCCCGGCATCGCGTGGGAGTGGCTGGAGCGCCAGCCGGTGGTGGATGAGGGGCAGTTCGTGCGGCACGTGCGGCCGGCGGAGCCGCTGCTGGTGCGGGTGGACGGGCGGTCGGCGCGCGGCGTGATGCTGGCGCGGGAGGCGGTGCGCTGAGATGAACCACCAGCCGCAGCTCGACGCCATGCTGCGCGACCTGCAGGAGCGCGCCAAAGAGTTGAAGTGTCTGTACCGCGTGGACGCGGTGCTGAAGCACGATACGCAGCCGCTCTCCGGGTTGCTGCAGCAGTTGGTCGCCATCCTGCCGGAGGCGTGGCAGTTCCCGGAGGCGTGCGCGGCGCAGATCACGCTGGAAGACCAGGTGGTGTCGTCGACGGGCTTCGCTCCCAGCGAGTGGATGCAGAGCGCCAAGATCGTGGTGCAGGGACAAGCGGTGGGGACGGTGGAGATCGCGTACAGCCGCGCGCTGCCCCCGGCGGACGAGGGTCCGTTCCTGGCGGAGGAGCGGAAGCTGGTCGAGACGGTGGCGGAGCGCATCGCCGCGCACGTGGCGCAGCGCCGGCTGACGGATGCATTGCACGGGATGGCAGCGCAGCGCGCGGGCGTCCCGGGCGAGTCGCGCCTGCTGCTCGACCTGCTGCGCGGCACCGATCCCGGATTGTTGCAGCGCATCTCGCGCAAGCTGGTGCATCACCTGAGCTGGAACGGGGTACAGGCGGCGCGCGACCTGCTGCAGCGCGGCCTGCCGCATCCTGCGGCGGAGATCGACGAGAACCAGCCGCTGCGGCAGCCGCCGCCGGCCGGCGCCGCCGACGTGACCGTCGAGGCGTTTCGCATGGCCGAGGAGCACATGAGCGAGCCCGAGCTCCTGGCGCTGGTGACCACGTGGATGAAAGAGGAGAAGGCCGGGTTCCTGGTGCAGGCGCTGGGCAGCCACGACAGCACGCTGGCAATGATCCTGGAAGCCATCGAGCGCTTCCGGCACAGCGGGATGGCGGAGGGCGAGCTTTCGCCGGCGACGCTGCGCGGGCTGCGGGTGGCGCTGCTGCGGCGCATCTTCTCCGACCAGCGCGACTTCGTGGAGGTGGGACGCGAGTTCATCGGCGTGGCCGACACCTACGAGCTGGTACGCAAGATCATCGCGCCGCCGCGCTCGTACGGGCGGCTGGGAGGCAAGAGCTCCGGGTTGTTCCTGGCGAAGAAGGTGCTGGAGAAATCGCCGCTGGCGGGGCCGCTGCTGCGCCAGATCCGCGTGCCCAACGCGTGGTACATCGCGTCGGACGCGATCCTGCACTTCGTGCGGCACAACGAGCTCGATGGCGTGCTGAACTGGAAGTACATGGACATCGCGCACATCCGGCAGGAGTACCCGCACCTGGTGAGCCTGTTCAAGAAGTCGGCCTTCCCGCCCGACCTGGCGCGCGGGCTGGCGCTGGCGCTCGATGACCTGGGCGAGCGCCCGCTGATCGTGCGCAGCTCCAGCCTGCTCGAGGACCGCTCGGGCTCGGCCTTCTCGGGCAAGTACAAGAGCCTGTTCCTCGGCAACCAGGGCAGCAAGGAAGAGCGGCTGCGCGCGCTTACCGACGCGGTGCTGGAGGTCTTCGCCTCCATCTTCGGGCCCGACCCGACCGAGTACCGCGCCGAGCGCGGCCTGCTCGACGAGAACGAGGAGATGGGTGTCCTGATCCAGGAAGTCGTGGGCAAGCAGGTGGGCAAGTACTTCCTGCCGGCGTGGTCGGGGGTGGCGTTCAGCAACAACGAGTTCCGCTGGTCGGCGCGCATCGAGCGCAGCGACGGCCTGGCGCGGCTGGTGCCCGGGCTGGGCACGCGCGCCGTGGACCGCACCGCGGACGATTACCCGGTCCTGATCGCCCCCGGGCGGCCGAGCCTGCGGGCGAGCGTGACCTTGGAAGAGACGCTGCGCTATTCCCCGAAGCGCCTCGACGCCATCAACCTGGAGACCAACGCGTTCGAGACGCTGGACGCGATCGAGCTGGTGCGGGCGCACGGCGACCAGTATCCGCAGGTGCGCCAGCTGGTGTCGTTCCTGAGCGCGGACCGCATCGAGCAGCCCATCGGGCCGCTGTCGCAGTACGCCGACGCGCAGCCGGTGTTCACCTTCGAAGGCGTGATCCGCAAGACGCCGTTCGTCGCGTGCCTGCGCGAGCTGCTGGCGGTGCTGCAAAAGGCGCTGCGCACGCCGGTGGACATCGAGTTCGCGCACGACGGCACCGACTTCTACCTGCTGCAATGCCGCCCGCAAAGCTACGGCGGCGACGCCGTCCCGGCAGCCATCCCGGCGAACATTCCCGTGGAGCGGCTGCTGTTCTCGGCGCGGCGCTTCGTCTCCAGCGGGCGGGTCGCGGACCTCAGCCACGTGGTGTACGTGGACCTGGAGAACTACAGCCTGCTGCCGGACCGCGAATCGATGCGCGCGGTGGGGCGGGCGGTGAGCCGGCTGAACAAGCTGCTGCCGCGCCGGCGCTTCCTGCTCATCGGCCCCGGGCGCTGGGGGAGCCGCGGCGACATCAAGCTGGGCGTGCCGGTGACCTACTCCGACATCAACAACGCCGCCATGCTGATCGAGGTCGCGCGCCAGCGCGGCAACTACGTCCCCGAGCTCTCCTTCGGGACGCACTTCTTCCAGGACCTGGTGGAGGCGTCCATCCGCTACCTGCCGCTGTATCCCGACGAGCCGCAGACGGTATTCCGCGAAGAGTTTTTCCGCGGCGCGCCCAACCTGTTGCCCGAGCTGTTGCCGGAGTACGCCCGGTTGAGCGAGACGCTGCGGGTCATCGACGTGCACGCCGCGACCGGCGCGCTGCTGCAGGTGCTGATGAACGCCGACGCGGAGCAGGCGGTGGGGTTCTTGGCAGCCGCCACTGGCCGTGCGCCCGAGGAAAAGGAAGCGTAGCGGAAAGTCCGCCTCCCGGCGGCCCCTTTCCAGCCGCTGACCACGAGCTGCGCGCCACCGCTGTTGGCGCGGGAAGTTTACGAATCGTTTACAGCATTCGCGTCCGCGTTTATGCGGCCGTTATGTCCGCGAGCCTATGTTTCGTGGACGTGAGCCACTTTCTTGTTGTGACGCTGGTGTGGTTGCCGCTGGCGCCGCTGACTTGGGCGGCCCTGGCGGCGCAGGACCGCTGGCTGCGGCGCGAAGTCCGTCGCTACCGCTGCACCCTGGCGCTGCTGGTGCCGGACCCGACTGAAGCAAAGCGCGCGGGCCTCACCCTGATGGCGGACGGCACGAGCAAGCCGCGCGCGCCGCGAGTGGTCGAGCGGCGCGCCGACCGCCGAGGCGCGGCATGAGCGGCGCGGCGTTGCGACAACCGGCGCGGCCCGCGGTCCCGGTGTACGTGGCGACCACGGTGATGCTGTCGTTCATCTCGTTCTGGCGGGCGGCGGCGATCGTGCTGAGCGACCTGGGCTCCTCGGCCTACTACGTGGGCGGCGACACCGAAAAAGTGATCGGCAAGAGCGCGCCGTGGTTCGTGCTGGCGGTCATGCTGTTCAGCTACGCGGTGCGGTCGGTGTACATCGAGTCGAGCACGATGTTCGTGCGCGGCGGCGTGTACCGCGTGGTGAAAGAAGCCATGGGGGGCACGCTGGCGAAGCTCTCGGTCTCGGCGCTGCTGTTCGATTACGTGCTGACCGGGCCGATCAGCGCGGTCTCGGCCGGCTTGTACATGGCCGGGTTCATCGACGAGGTCAGCGCGCTGCTGCACCACCCCATCCACGTGCCGGCGAACGCATTCGCGGCCGGGTTCGGCGTGCTGGTCACGGTGTATTTCTGGTGGAAGAACATCCAGGGCATCCACGAATCGAGCACCAAGGCGCTGTGGATCATGGGCACGACCACGGTGATGGTGGTGATCCTGATCGGGTGGTGCCTGCTGACGCTGGCGCACAACGGCGGCGCGTTGCCGCCCGCGCCGCATCCGGCAAACATGAAGCTCGACCACGAGTTCTTCGGCTGGCTGGACGGCAGGTGGCTCAGCCAGCTCACGATGATCATCGTGCTGGTCGGGTTCGGACACTCCGTGCTGGCGATGAGCGGCGAAGAGTCGCTGGCGCAGGTGAACCGGGAGATCGAGAGCCCGAAGCTGAAGAACCTGGAGCGGGCCGGCCTGGTGATCTTCCTTTATAGCCTGCTGTTCACGTCGCTGGTGTCGTTCTTCGCGGTGATGATCATCCCCGACAGCGTGCGGCCGGAGTACTTCGGGAACCTGATCAGCGGGCTGGCGATGCACATGGTGGGTCCGTATCCGCTGAAGCTGGTGTTCCAGGGGTTCGTGGTGCTGGTGGGCGTCCTGATCCTGTCGGGCGCGGTGAACACGGCAATCGTGGGCTCGAACGGCGTGCTGAACCGCGTGAGCGAAGACGGCGTGATGCCGGCGTGGTTCCGGCGTCCGCAACGGCGCTACGGGACGACCTATCGGCTGATCAACCTGATCGTCGCGCTGCAGGTGCTGACCATCGTCCTGAGCCGCGGCAACATCTTCATCCTGGCGGGCCTGTATGCCTTCGGCGTGGTGTGGAGCTTCGCGTTCAAGGCGCTGGCGGTCCTGGTGCTGCGCTACAAGAGCCGCGAGGAGCGCGAGTTCAAGGTGCCGGGGAACGTGCAGCTGTTCGGGACGGAGATCCCGCTCGGGCTGGCGGCGATCACGGTGGTGCTCTTCCTGACGGCGCTGGCGAACCTGTTCACCAAGCCGGATGCGACGCTCGCAGGAGTGGCCTTCAGCGCGGTGTTCTTCGGCGTCTTCTGGGCCTCCGAGCATTGGACCGCGAAGCAGCGCGCGGGCGAGCACGAGCACCTCGAGCAGTTCCGCGTGTACAGCAACCCCCAGCTTTCCGGGGATGTGCTGAAGGTGCGGCCGGGGAACATCCTGGTCGGGATCCGCGACCCGCGCAACCTGGAGTACCTGCGGCGAGTCATCGAGGAGACCGACACGGTGCGCCAGGACGTGGTGGTGATGACCGCGCGCCTGTATCACCGCGAGCATTCCTTCAGCGGCAACACGAGCTACGAGGCCAAGGAGATCTTCGACCAGTACGAGCAGCAGCTTTTTACGTCGGTCGTGAGCGTGGCGGAAAAAGCGGGCAAGCCGGTCTCCCTGCTGGTGGCGGCGGGCTCGAACGTGTTCGACACCATCATGCTGACGGCGCAGACGCTGCAGTCGGCGAAAGTGGTGTGCGGATACTCGAACAAACTCTCACCGGACGAGCAAGGCAAGCTCACGGGCGACGCCTGGGAGCGGCTGCCGGAGCCGAAGCCGCGGCTGACGCTGGAGCTGGTGTCGACTGCGGGCGAAGTCCGCGAGTATCACCTGGGGCCGCACGAGCCGCGGCTGCGTCCGGAAGACGTCAGGCTGCTCCACGACCTGTGGCTCGACGTGACCAAGGACCCGCGCTACGCTCATGTGCACCACTACCACATCGTGGCGCTGGCATTGCACAAGCTGGAGGGCGAGTTGCGTAGCGGGGACCGAGCGCGCGTCTTGGATGAGCTGGCCGAGCGACGACCGTCGCTGGAGCCGCACGCGAAGTGAGCCGATGCAGCGGCTACGCCGCGGCCTTCCTGGTGGCCCTGTTCGCGGTGCTCCCGCGCGCCTGCGCGCAGCAGACGATCTTCAATGTTCCGAGCGCGGACGTGCTGGAGCGCGGCGAGGTCTATGGCGAACTCGACCTGACGGCCCGGCCGGTGGCGTTTGTCTTTACCGCGACGCCGCGGGTGGTCGCCGGCGTCGGGGGCAACGTGGAGGTCGGGCTCAACGCCGGTCCGTTCGCTGCGCCGGGGCCTTCGGGCGCGGTGCTTTCCCCGACCTTCAAGTGGAAGCCGCTGCAAAGCAAGAGCGGCTGGTCGCTCGTGGTGGGGGACACGCTCTATTTCCCCGTCGCGCACCGGCAATACGACGCCGGCAACCAGGTTTACGCCTTCCTGGCCAAGCAGTGGCGGCGCGGCACCCGGGTCGCCGCCGGCGGATACGAGTTCACCCCCGGGGTGGTGGCCGGCGGACATCGCGCCGGCGGACTGTTCACCGTGGAGCATCCGGTCACGCAGCGAGTGACCCTGGCGGCGGAGTGGTACACCGGGCGGCACGCGGCGGGCTACCTGGACGTGGGAGGCGTGGTGAAGGTCAGCCGGCGGCTGACCCTCTATGCCTGCTACCAACTGGGAAACACGCGACTGACCGAGGGCAACCATAACCTGCTGGTCGAGGTGGGATATCGGTTCCGCTGATTCAGGTATTCGCCGGGGCGGGAGGCGTCTCGCGGGGAGTCGTCCCTTAGTAACTTCTCAGGCAATTTTCTGCATCTTCTGCATTAACACCACAGTATCTTGTGGTAGTCGCCACTAGAGACCACAAAATAGGTGGTTTTTGACCGGAAGTACATCGGCCAAAATCCAACAAAACCGGAAGAAACCGGAAGAAAACCGAGAATTGTGCTTGACGCTTCGGGGAGTAACACTGGTATAACTCCCGCACTGTAGCCTTCCCCCCGAGAAAGCAGAGGATTTCCTCCTCACGGCCCGGCAATGTCCTGCCCGCGCGTGCGGGTGCTACATCTGTGGAAAGGGCTAGGTACTTATGGCGGACTCGCGTGAAGTGATGAATATCCGGCAGGCTTCCCAGTACCTGGGAGTGAGTCCGGACACGCTTTACAAGTACGTGTACGAGGAAAAGATCCCTGCCTTCAAGCTCGGGAACCGCTGGAAGTTCAAGAAGACGATCCTGGACTCCTGGATGGAACGCAAGAGCATGGTAGGGGAAGGACGCGGGAAGAAAAGACCCAAGGCCGCTCGGATGGCGGCGGGTCACTAGAGGCGCGATATGGGCTTATTCGGCGGAGCGAAGACGATCGTTGGCCTGGACATCGGCTCCAGTTCGATCAAAGCGGTCGAACTGAAGAAGACCAAGGGCGAGATCTCGGTGGCGCACGTAGGGCTGGAGCCGCTGGCGAGCGACATCGTGGTGGACTCGATGATCGTGGACTCGGGCTCGGTCTCGAGCGCGATCGGCAAGATCTTCACCACGGCCGGGATCAAGACGAAGTCGGTGGCGACTTCGGTGAGCGGCCACTCGGTGATCGTGAAGAAGATCGCGGTCTCGCCGATGAGCGATGAGGAGCTGGCGTCGTCGATCCAGACGGAAGCGGCGCAGCACATCCCGTTCGACGTGAACGACGTGAACATCGACTACCAGGTGCTGAACCCGGACGAGACGGCCGGGCAGATGGACGTGCTGCTGGTGGCGGTGAAGCGCGACAAGATCCTGAACTACACCAACGTGCTATCGCTGGCGGGCAAGGCGGCCTCGGTGGTCGACATCGACGCCTTCGCGCTGCAGAACTGCTACGAATACAACTACGAGCCGTCGCCCACGTCGACGGTCGCGCTGCTCAACCTGGGCGCCAGCGTGATGAACATCAACATCGTGAAGGGAGTGACGCCGCTGTTCACGCGCGACGTCTCGGTGGGCGGCAACCAGTACACCGATTCCCTGCAGAAGGAACTGGACCTCAGCTTCGATGACGCGGAAGCGCTCAAGCTGGGCAAGAAGGTCGGCACCGTCAGCGAAGACGCCAAGATGCCGATCCTGCAGCAGGTGACGGAGATCATCGTGCTGGAGATCCAGAAGACGTTCGACTTCTTCCGCGCGACGGCGGCGGGCGAGCACATCGAGCGCATCTACCTGGCCGGCGGCTCGAGCCGCGTGCCGGGGCTGCTCGAAGGCTTGCGCCAGGAGTTCTCGCTGCCGGTCGAGCTGCTGAACCCGTTCCAGAAGATCGGCTACCCGGCGAACGCCGCGGAAGCTGAACTGATCGACCAGAATGCCGGACAGCTTGCAGTCGCAGTGGGCCTGGCTTTGAGGAGCTTCCCGTTATGATCCAGATCAATCTGCTTGGACTCCCGAAACCGAAGAAGGGCAAGCGCGCGGCGGCGGCGTCGATGCCGGGCGAAGGTCCGAACCCCATGGTGGTGATCGCGCTGGCGTTCCTGCTGTCGCTGGGCGCGCTGTTCGGCTGGTGGTGGAAGGTCAACTCCGAAAAGGAGCGGATCGAGAAGGAAATGGCCGCGGCGCAGCAGGAAGCGACGCGCCTGGCGACCGCCAAGACGAAGTACGACGAGCGCGAGTCGCAGAAGAAGACCTTCGAGCAGCGCGTGAAGGTGATCGAGGACCTGCGGGCGAAGCAGCAGGGTCCGATCGAGCTGCTGGCGATGATCGGCGACACGGTCAACAACACCGAAGGCGTGTGGCTGAGCACGATGAAGGAAGACGGGCGCAACGTGAACATGGAAGGCACGGCGCTCAGCGTGCACCAGGTGGCAAGCCTCATGAAGGCGCTGCAGACCACCGGCTACTTCAAGTCGGTGGAGCTGAAAGAGACGACGCAGGATGACAAGGTGAAGGACATGCAGGTGTTCACGTTCACGCTGGTGTGCGAGAAGGTGGACAAGTCGCAGCCGCAGTCGTCGCCCAGCGCGGCGCCGGCGGGTCAAGCAAAGAAAATGTAGCTTGGGTAGGGACGGTAACTTATGGCGAGCTTGAGAGATATGGGAATGCCGGCGCAGCTGGGTATCGCGGCGGCGATCGCGGTGGTGGTGCTGGCCGGCGGGTTTTACGGCCTGGTGAAGCCCATGACCGAGGAGAACAAGAAGGCCGCGGACAAGCTGCAGGCGCAGAAGCAGCAGAACGACACGCTGCGGAAGTACGAGCGTGATCTGCCCGCGCTGGAAGCGCAGATCGCCGGCCTGAAGATGCAGCTCGAGATCCAGAAGAAGATCGTGCCCGACGAGAAGGAAGCCGACCAGTTCATGCACATGATGCAGGAGACGGCGACAGCGGCGGGCGTGGAAGTCCGGCGCTACACCTCGAAGGCGGTGAACACGCACGAGTACTACACCGAGCTGCCCTTCGACATGGACATCGACGGCCCGTACTACGGGGTGCTGAACTTCTTCGAGCGAGTGGCGAAGCTGGAGCGCATCATCAACATCGGCGGGCTGAAGATGGCGACGCCGGCGCGGTCGAGCGAAGCGGGCGTCAAGAAGAAGTACCAGTACGCGCCCACGGAGTCGGTGGTGGCGAGCATCACGGCGACCACGTTCTTCTCGCACGAGCCGAGCGCTGTGCCGCCGCCGCCCGCGAAGGGTGGAAAGGCGCCAGCCAAACCGGCGGGTGCGAAGTAAGTAAGCGAAGGAAGAAGCAGTCCAGGTGACAGGTATGAAGGCGACAACGACGATTGCGACGATGTTCCTGGTGGCGGGACTGGCTGCGGGCCAGGCCGCGCCGGCGAAGAAGCCGGCGGCGCCCGCCTCGCAGAGCACGACCACGAAGCCGGCGAGCAAGCCGGCCGGCAACCCCGCGGCGACCAAGCCGGCGGCCACGACGACCGCGTCCAAGGCCGGGGCGAAGGCGGCGGAGACGTCGCCCAGCCAGGCCGCGCTGGCGAAGGGCAAGCGCGACCCGTTCATGAGCCCGGTGGTCACGCGCCTGCCCGGCAAGATGCAGGCCTCGTGCGCGACCGGGAAGCGCTGCCTGATCATCGACCAGCTCACGCTGCAGGGCGTGGTGAAGACGCAGGGCGGCTGGATCGCGGTGGTGGGGAATCCCGCGAAGAAGGTTTATTACCTGCGCAGCAACGACGCCGTGTTCGACGGCTACGTGCTGCGCATCGACGGTGACTCGGTGGTGTTCAAGCAGAACACGCTCGACGCCATGGGCAAGCAGACGCAGAAGGAAGTGGTGAAGCGCGTCGGGCCGGTCGCCTAAAGGTTTTGCAGGGCCGCCCGGAAGGGCGGGCAACAGCAGTACACAATCCGGGCCGAACCAGGGCAGTCAGGGCTAATTCTTAAGCGGCGCCGCATCAAGGGAAGCCGCGCACGGCAAGGCGAAGGCCGAGCCGTGAGGAGAGATAAGATGAGGCTGAAGCAACTGCTGGGAGTTTTTCTGCTGGTCGTCGTGTGCGCCACGACGGCGGCAGCCGCCGGTTCACAGATGAAGGACGTGTCGGTCGCGACGCAAGGCAGCGCGGCGACCATCACGATCCGTGCCACCGGCGCCTTTACCCACACCGAGTACCGTCCCACGGACAATCTGTTACTCGTCGACCTGACGGGTGTGTCTGCGGCGGACCTCGACGGCCGTCACCAGAAGGTGGCGTCGGAGAGCGTGACGTCGTATCGCGTGGTCGGCTACAAGGGTGCGGCGGGCGCGGATGTCGCGCGCGTGGAGCTCACGCTGGCCCCGTCGGCCGTCGTGACCTTCCGCGAGAGCGAAGGCACGCTCGCAGTCCATGTGGACGCCTCGAACCCCATTTCCGCGGCGGAGACCAAGCCCGCCGCCATGCAGACGGCGAAGAGCCAGGCGCAGGCGAAGCCGTCGCACGTCGCTGAGACGAAACCAGCCGTGGTCCGCAACGTGGGTGTGACCCAGGTGGGCGGGGCGGCGGCCATCGAGATCGTCGCGAGCGGCGCGATCCAACCCAAGGCGATGAAGCTGACGGCGCCTGACCGCGTCGTGATCGACCTGCCGAATTCCGTCCCCCTGGGACGCGGGCGCGAGCTCGCGGTGAACTCGGGCGCGATCAAGTCGGTGCGCTACGCGCGCTACCAGCTCGATCCGCCGGTCACGCGCGTGGTCGTCGACCTGAAGTCGGCGCAGGACTTCCAGCTCACGCCTGCGGGCAACAAGCTCATGCTCACGCTGAGCGCGCCGGCGGCTGCCAAGACGGAGACCGCTCCGGCGGCTGCTCCGGTCGTGGCGCAGGCCGAGACCGCTCCGGCGGTCGCGACCCAGCCTGCGACCAAGGCGGCGGAGACCAAGGCCGCGGCGGCTCCGGCGGAGAGCAAGGCGCCCGGATTCGTGGCCTTGAACCTGGACGGCGAGGCGGTCGCGGACGAGACTCGCCCGGCGCAGCGCGCCGAGCAGGCAGCCTCGAAGTTCGCGGCGCAGGAAGAGGCCGCCGGCGTCCCGGCGACCGGTCGCATCAACCCGACTCCCGCGGTGAACCTGTCGGCCATGCAGGCGGCGAACCCGCCCGCGATGCCGGCGCAGAGCCAGAGCTGCTCGCGCACGCGCTACACCGGCGAGCCGGTCTCGGTGAACCTGAAAGACGTCGACCTGAAAGACTTCTTCCGGCTGATCCACGAGATCAGCGGCCTGAACATCGTGCTCGACCCGAACGTGAAGGGGTCGGTCACGCTGGTGCTCGACGAAGTGCCGTGGGACCAGGCGTTGAACCTGGTGCTGAAGAACAACGGCCTGGAGTGCGAGCTCGAAGGCAACGTGCTGCGCATCGCGACGCTCGACACGATGAAGAAAGAAGCGGACGCGCAGCGCGCGCAGCGTGAAGCGCGGGCGCTGGCGGTCCCGAAGGTGACGCAGACCATCTTCCTGAGCTACGCGCACGCGCAGGACCTGGTGGCGACGATCAAGAAGTTCCTCTCGCCGCGCGGCGAAGTCATCGCCGATCCGCGCTTGAACGCGCTGATCATCGAAGACATCCCGACCTACCTGCCGCCGGTCAACGCGCTCATCAAGACGCTGGACTTCAAGACGCAGGAAGTGGAGGTCTCAGCGCGCGTGGTCGCGGCAACGCGCAACTTCGCGCGTGAGATCGGCATGCAGCTGGGCTTCGCCTTCGGCAATCGTCCGACCGCCGTGGGCGGCGCGAGTTCGGTGGGCACCAGCCCGATCTCGAACTCCATCGGCGGCTTCAGCGATACGCCGCTCTACATCAAGAACGGCGACGCGATCCCGCTGTTCAGCAACCTGCCCGCGATCGGGGCGACGAGCGGTATCTCGTTCATCACCGCCACGAACGACTACCGCCTGGATGCGATCCTGACGATGGCGGAGTCGCGCGGCCTGATCAAGATCCTGTCGCGTCCGAACGTGGCGACGCAGGACAACATCCCCGCGGTCATCGAGCAGGGCGTCAAGCTCCCGATCGTGACGGCGGCGCAGTTGGGCGGCCCGCCGACCACGCAGTTCGTCGACGCGCTGCTCCGGCTCTCGGTGACTCCGCAGATCACGCGCGAGAACACCATCTTCCTCAACATCGAGGTGGAGAACACGACGCCGGACTTCTCGCAGGCCATCAACGGCAACCCCGCGCTGCTCACGCAGCACGTCAAGACGCAGGTCCTGGTCTCCGACGGCGGCACCATCATGCTGGGCGGCGTGATCCGCACCACCAACTCGCTCAACATCAAGCAGGTGCCTCTGCTCGGCTCGATCCCGATCCTCGGCAACCTCTTCAAGAACCGCCGGGTCTCGACCGAGACGCAGGAGCTGCTGTTCTTCATCACGCCGAAGATCATCCAGACCTAACGGCTTAACGCATCACCAACCACCGAGCCCCGGCCAACCAGCCGGGGCTCCTTTTTGCCGATTGACGAGTGCCGGTTTTCGATTTCGAATCGTTGGCGATGGACTTTAAGGCACGGGCAGGCAAACTCGAAGCCGCGCTGCGGGAGAAGCGCCTGGACGGCTGCGTGCTCACGCACCTGCCCAACGTCCGCTACCTGTGCGGCTTCACCGGCAGCGCGGGCGTGTTGGCGGCGGCGGGCGGCAAGCGCGCCTTCTTCACCGACGGCCGCTACACCACGCAGGCGCGCGCGGAGGTGGCGGGCGCCCGCATCGTCGTGAGCAAGAGGCCGGCGCTGCTCGAGGCCATGGCGTGGCTGCGCAAGCAGCGGGCCCGGCGCATCGGCTTCGAGGCGGAGCACGTCAGCGTCGCGACGCAGCGGCGGCTGGGGCAGGAGACGGGGAAGTCGACCCGCCTGGTCGCTACCGCCGGGCTGGTGGAGCGGCTCCGGATGATCAAGGAGCCCGAGGAGATCGCCCAGATCCGCGCGGCCGTCCTCCTGGCCTCCGGGCTCTTTGACCACGTGCTGCACTCCATCAAACCGGGAGTGAAGGAATCGGACGTGGCGGCCGAGCTGGAGCACGCGGCACGCCGCGACGGCGCCGAGGGAATGGCGTTCGAGACGATTGTGGCTTCCGGGTCACGGTCGGCGCTGCCGCACGGGCGGGCTTCCTCGCAACCTATTCAGAAGAATGGACTTGTTATCCTCGACTTCGGTGTTATACTCGCCGGTTATTGCTCGGACATGACGCGCACCGTGTGCGTGGGCATCCCGAGCAAGCGGCAAGCCAGTCTGTACCGGGCCGTGCTGGACGCCCAACTGGCGGCAATAGCAAGCGTGAGTCCGGGACAGCCAGTATCCAAAGTGGACCAAGCGGCCCGTTCTGTGTTGCAAAAGGCAGGTCTGGGACGCTACTTTACCCACTCCACGGGGCACGGAGTGGGAATCGAGATTCACGAACCTCCGCGGGTGGCGAAAGGCCAGGCGGAGCAGTTGCAGCCCGGCATGGTCGTCACCGTGGAGCCGGGCATTTACCTGCCGGGAGAGGGCGGGGTCCGCATCGAAGACATGGTCGTGGTCACCGAGAGTGGCTGCGAGGTGCTCACCCCGACCACCAAGGAACTGATCGCGCTGTAGCGGTACGGCGTCACCGGTCACAGGACGAATGAATCAAAAAGAGCTGAAGGAACTCATCGAGTTCCTGATCGAGAAAGACATCGCCGAGTTCGAGTTGGAACGCGGGGACGTCAAGGTGCGGGTGAAGCGCGCGAGCGAGCAGGCCATGGTCGCGCCGCCGCCGATGACGTTCGTGCACCAGGCGCCGGCGTCGCCGCCGGCCGCCGAACCGCAGGGCGCACCTGCCGGCCAGCCCGCCGGCAAGACCGCGGCGCAGGCCGACGAGGGCCTGCACATCGTCAAGTCGCCCATCGTGGGCACGTATTACGAGGCGCCGTCGCCGGGCGCGCCACCCTTCGTGAAAGTAGGCGACACCGTGGACGACGGGCAGATCCTCTGCATCATCGAAGCCATGAAGCTGATGAACGAGATCGAGTCTGACGTGGCGGGTGAGATCGTGAAGAAGCTGGCCACCAACGGCCAGCCCGTCGAGTACGGCCAGCCATTGTTCGCCATTCGGCAAAAGTAAATGTTCAAGAAGGTCCTCATCGCGAATCGCGGGGAGATCGCGCTGCGGGTGATCTGCGCCTGCAAGGAGCTGGGCATCCGCACGGTCGCGGTCTACAGCGAAGCCGACCGCAACTCGCTGCACGTGCGCTTTGCGGACGAAGCCATCTGCATCGGGCCGCCGCGCTCCGCCGACAGCTACCTGAACGTGCCGGCAGTGATCTCGGCGGCCGAACTGTGCAACGTGGACGCCATCCACCCCGGCTACGGTCTGCTGAGCGAGAACGCCAACTTCGCCGAAGTGTGCGAGACCTCGCACATCAAGTTCATCGGTCCGCCGCCGAACGTGACGCGCCTGATGGGCGAGAAGGAAAAGGCGCGCATGACGATGAAGAAGGCGGGCGTGCCGATCCTGCCCGGGTCGGAAGGGGTGCTGGAGAGCGACCGGGAAGCGCTGGAGTGGGCCAAGGAGATCGGCTACCCGGTCATCATCAAGGCGTCGGCGGGAGGCGGGGGGCGCGGCATGCGCGTGATCCGCACGGCGGAGGAGCTGCCGCCGCTGTTCACGCAGGCGCAGTCGGAGGCCGCGGCGGCCTTCGGCAACGGCGACCTCTACATGGAGAAGTTCATCGAGCAGCCGCGGCACATCGAGTTCCAGGTGCTGGCGGACTCGCACGGGCACGTCATCAGCCTGGGCGAGCGCGAGTGCTCCATCCAGCGGCGCCACCAGAAGCTCGTGGAGGAGTGCCCCTCGCCGGTGGTGGATCCCGCGGCCCGGGAGCGCCTCCTCGGCCTGGCGGTGTCGGCGATGCGGGCGGTGGGGTACGTGAACGCCGGCACGGTGGAGTTCCTGCGCGCGGACGACGGCACCTTCTACTTCATGGAGGTGAACGCGCGGCTCCAGGTCGAGCACCCCGTCACCGAGGAGGTCTTCGGCCTGGACCTGGT
>DATIBR010000013.1 GCA_035457425.1 Terriglobales bacterium | reverse complement strand
GAGGTGCAGCACCCACAGCAGCTGCGGCGCGACCTCGCGCAGGTCGGGCGGCATCTTCTCGTCCCCGATGGCCTGCTCCATCACCGCGATCGCGCTCGACCGGAAGATGCGCGTCTCGGGCGCGAAGATGGAGAGCGGGTGCTTGGGGTTCCCGAAGAAGCGGAACAGGGCCGACATCAGCGCGCGGTCGTCCTTCAGGATCTCCAGCTTCGAGTGCATGACGGCGGCGATGCGCGCCCGGAAATCCCTCGCCCCTGGCAACGCCTTGGCCAGCCGAAGCTCATGCTCTTCTTGAACCTTTTCGTAGTACGCGAGCACGATGGCTTCCTTCGACGCGAAGTAGTAGTAGGCCGCGCCCAGCGACATGTTGGCCGCCGCCGCCACCTCGCGCATGGTGGTCCCCTCGAAGCCCTTTTCGCGGAACAGGTTCAGCGCGACATTGAAGATGCGCTCGCGCGTCAGGTCGCCCTTGGTGATGCGCTTGCCGCCCACTTCCATTTCCTTGAACATGTTCAGATTGTCTGGCGCGCCCCGCCCGAAGTCAAGCGGAAAGTGAACGCGTTCGGGAATCCGAAGCGCGATAAGCGAAAAACAACAAGCGATCAGCGGTCCAGTTTTGCACAGGTGGTCGAGCTTATTGCTTATCGCTTATTGCTTATTGCTCCTACCGCCGACTATATTGGCGAAACTTCCTCAGCAACGGAGCGCACTTATGGCAAAGAGCGTGAACAAGGTCATCCTCATCGGCAACCTGGGCAAAGACCCCGAAGTGAAGTACACCCCGAGCGGGATGGCGGTCGCCAAGTTCTCGCTCGCCACCAACGAGCGCCACAAAGACAAGGACGGCAACTGGCAGGACCGCACCGAGTGGCACAACCTGGTCGCCTTCCAGCGCACCGCCGAGATCGTCGGCGAGTACCTGAAGAAGGGCCGCACCGTCTATGTGGAAGGCGCGCTCCGCACCAGCTCCTGGGACGACAAGGAGACCGGCCAGAAGAAGTACAAGACCGAGATCCTGGTGAACGACCTCGTGCTGCTCGGCGGCGGCCAGCGCGGCGAGAACGCCGGCGGCGAGGCCTCCGGCGGCGGGCGCTCCAAGGGCGCCTCGGCGGACGCCGGCGGCTTCGACCAGCGCCCGGCCGAGAAGGCCGCCGAGATCACGGACGAAGACATTCCGTTCTAGTCGAACCGCACATCTGCATGGGACGCGGAGCAACCGCGTCCCTTTGCCTTTGTGCTTTTGCCGCGCTGGGCGCTCATCCAACATCTTCCCCACCCTTCTCATCCAAGCCATGTGAGTATCTGCACGTCCTTCTTATGAGAAAGCACTCCTCCGCTTTTCCTCCTCTCCTCCTCTTACTCCTGTTGTCATTGGTGTTCGCGCTGGCAGGCTGCAGCGGCGCAAGCCGCGACATCCACCAGACCCTCCGCGCGCACGCCCCCGAGGGCTCCCCGATGCTGCTGGCCGCCTACCAGCCGTGGTTCGGCCGGCCCGGGCACATCAACGTGGGCTACTCCTCGGTCGACCCAGTCGTGCTCCAGAACCAGATCACCAAAGCGAAGGAGCTCGGCATCGGCGGCTTCGTGGTCAACTGGTACGGCCCGCGCAAGGACTTCGAGGACCGCTCCTACGCGCTGCTGCACAAGATCGCCGCGGAGAACAGCTTCAAGGTCGCGCTCATGTACGACGAGGTCGGCGACCGCCCCGGCGACGTCACCAACGAGACCATCGCCGACCTGCAGTACGGCTACGAGCATTACATCGGGCAGAACGCCGTCGTCCCGCGCGACGCCTACCTGCGCTACGACGGCCATCCCGTCATCTTCATCTTCCCGAAATCCGGCAACACCGACTGGAAGCGCGTGCGCGAGGCGGTGAACTCGTGGCCCGAACAGCCGCTGCTGCTCTATCGCGACATCGCGCCCAAGTACATGGCCGACTTCGACGGCTTCTACGCCTGGGTGAAGCCCAGCAAGGACTGGCAGCCCGACGGCTCCGACTGGGGACGCGACTATCTCGACTCGTTCTACTCCAAGATGAAGTCGAAGTATCCCAACAAGCTGGCGGTGGGCGCGGCGTGGCCCGGCTTCGACGACCGGCGCGCCTCCTGGAGCCGCAACCGCCGCATCGACGCGCGCTGCGGCAAGACCTTCCAGGACTCGCTCAAGGCCTATCGCCGCTACTACACCGACCAGGACCCGCTTCCCTTCCTCATGATCGTGACGTGGAACGACTACGAGGAGGGCACCGCGATCGAGAAGGGCCTGGCGAACTGCAGCGGCTGACGTAGCGCCGGCGCCCGCGGCCAACGACTCGCGCTATCATGTCGCCATGACCGCGTTCGTGGTGACGCTCCGCTGAGCTCCCCCACCATCCCTCCGGCGCCTTCCCCCGAAGTGCCGGCCGCGTTCAGCGCGCGCGACCGCGTCACTTGCCTGCTCCTGGTGCTCGGCTCGCTCCTGCTCTTTCTGCCCTACCTCGAGTTCCCCAACGACTACAACTTCGACGAGATGCACTACGCCATCGCGGCCAAGGTACTGGTGCCGCCGCACCACAACCTGAACTGGGAGCATCCGCCGCTGGCGAAGTACCTGATCGGGCTCGGCATCCGGCTGGCCGGCGACCGCCCCGTCGGCTGGCGGCTGGCCTCCATGCTCTTCGGCGGCATCGCGGTCGCGGGGATGTACGCGCTCGCGCTCGCCATCTTCCGCGAGCGCCGGCTCGCGCTCTGGGTCGCGGCGCTCACGCTGCTCAACATCATGCTGTTCGTGCTGGCGCGCACCGCCATGCTCGAGCCGTTCTTCTTCGCCTTCCTGGTGTGGGGGCTGGCCTGCGTCTGCTTTGCCTGGGACGAGCGGCGCCCGCCCGCGGAAGTGCGCCGCTGGCTGCTGGCCGCCGGCGCGTTGTTCGGCCTCTCGGCGGCCTGCAAGTGGGTGGGCTTGGTGCCGCTCATCTTCCTGGTGCTGGCGTTCGGGATCGTGCGGCTGCTACAGCGCTTCGGCGCGGGCCTCTTCCACGCCCCGCCGGAGACGCCCGACCCGTGGTACTCCGCGCACCTCTGGCCTGGCGTGCGCTGGACGACCATCGCCGCCTGCGTCCTGCTCGCCGTCGCGCTCTACTTCGCGACCTTCCTGCCCTACCTCTGGCTGCCGGGCGAGGCCGGCACGGTCAAGGACATCTTCGTGCTGCAGCGCGACATGGTGCGGATGCAGTCGCGCATCTCCGAGCAGCACTACTACGCCAGCAACTGGTACCAGTGGGCGCTCGATTGGAAACCGATGTGGTTCTACTACCGGGTGCAGGACGGCTGGTTCCGCGGCATCCTGCTCATCGGCAACCCGGTCATCCTTTTCCCCGGACTCGCCGCCGCCCTCTTCTGCGTCTGGGCGTGGTGGCGGCATCGCAGCCGCGAAGCCTTCTTGTGCGCGCTCTGGTACTGGCTGCTCTACCTGTGCTTCGCGGTCATCCCGCGCAAGGTAAGCTTCTTCCACTACTACCTGCCGGCGGCGTGCATGCTGAGCCTGCCGCTCGCTTACGTCTTCCGCCACTACGGCGGCGCGCCGCTGTTCCGCGTGGCCTGGGGACGCTGGGCGTACCTCGCCCTCGCCGCGCTCGCCTTCGCGCTCTTCTATTCCGTGCTGGTCGGGCTGCCGCTGCCGCCGACCTTCACGCCGCAGTAGCGCGCAAAAACAAAAGCGCCCGCCGTGGCGGGCGCTCGGAACATCCGTGGATCAATGACGCGGGGCGCCGACCGAGTCGCAGAAGGTGCAGGTCGGAGTAGGCGTCGGGGTCTGGGGCGCCGGTCCCGGCGATCCCGTGGTGGTCGCGGCGATGATCGCGCCCGCCGCCGCCACGCCGATGATGATCAGCACCGTGCGCAGCAAGCTGCCGCCCGCAGCCGCGCCGGCAGCGGCGCCGCCGTCTCCCGCGTTGGTCTGGTTGATGTTGTCCTGCTGCACGCCCGGAGGCGTGTCAGTCGGCCCGCTGATCGTGCCGTCGGGATTCACGGTGACCATCTGCCCGGGGTTGATCGTCGCCAGCACCTGCCCGGTCGCGCTCATGATCACGACCTGCCCGCTGAACACGATCACCTGCATGTGGCCGTTCTCGTAGACCACGATGAAATCGGTGCCCACCACGCCGGCGACCGCGGTCGGCGTCTTCACCTGGAACTTGCCGCCCGGCTTGGTGATCTGCACCACGCGGCTGCGCACGCGCCCGTAGCTGAGCTCGACTTCGGTCTGCTGCGTCGCGGGATCGTGCTGCGTGACCTTGAGCTCGCTATTGGAGCCCAGGCTGAGGATGGAGCCGTCGCGCAGCTGCACGCGCGCGCGTCCCGCGCCTTCGGTGCGCAGGGTGTCGTTCCAATTCACTTCTTCTTTCGCCTTGGCGAGGTTGCCGTTGCGCGTGACTTGCGGCACCATCGCGCTGATCTGGCCCGCGGGCTGCGAGCTGCTGGAGCCCTGCGTCAGCGCCGGCAGCGGCGACAGCATCAGGCAAAGGATTAAGGCGACTGCACGGTACAGCAGGTTGAAGTGGACACGCATATGGATGACCCCGCTGAGCGACCTGGACTACAGGGTACCGGCTACGGGCGGTATTCTCCGCCCCGCACTCCCTAACAGTCAACTACAGTCCCCAGGAAGTCAATAGGCTAAACCCGGGGAAGTCTTGCCTGCAAGGACCTGGCGATCTGCCGCCCGTGAAAGCGGCCGTTCTCGATGAAGATCTCGCTGGTCCGCGACCCCGCCACGATCACCCCCGCCACGTACACCCCGGGGACGTTGGTCTCCAGCGTTTCAGGGTCGCAGACCGGGCGGCTTTCGCCGGGCTCCAGTTCGATGCCGAGCGATCGCATGAAGCTGAAATCGGGGTGATAGCCGGTCAAGGCAAAAACGTAGTCGTTCTTCAGCCGGACGTCGCCGTCGGGCGCGGCCACCACCACGTAGTCTTCGCCGATCTCGCGCAGGGTGGCGTTGAAGTACGCGCGAATCTCGCCCGCCTTGATGCGGTTCTCGATGTCGGGGCGGATCCAGTACTTCACGTTCTGGTGGATCCCCGGCCCGCGATGGACGAGGGTGACGCGCGCGCCCCGCCGCCACAGCTCGAGCGCCGCGATGGCCGCCGAGTTCTTGCCGCCTACGACCACCACGTCCAGCCCGTAATAGGGGTGCGACTCGCCGTAGTAGTGCGCGACCTTCGGCAGATCCTCGCCCGGGACGCCCATCACGTTGGGCAGGTCGTAGTACCCGGTCGCGAGCGCGAGCTTGCGCGCACGATGTACCTGGTGACGATTGAGGCGGTCGCGCGTGTGGACGCGGAAATCGCCGTCCCCGCCTTCCACCTGCTCCACGCGCTCGTACTGCCGCACGTCGAGCTGGTAGTGCGCCGCGACCTTGCGGTAGTACTCCAGCGCCTCCTCGCGCGTCGGCTTCTGGTGCGCGCTCGGGAACGGGATGTCCCCGATCTCCAGCAGCTCCGGCGTGGTGAAGAACACCATCTGCGGCGGATAGTGGTACAGCGAATTGACCAGGCAGCCCTTCTCCACCAGCACCACGCGGTACCCGGCGCGCTGCGCGTCGATGGCGACGGCCATGCCCGTCGGCCCCGCCCCGATCACCAGCAGGTCGAAGATGCCCTCTTCCGTCATCCGCCCCAATCTAAATCATAAGCTTCACCCCCAGGGCACAAAGCCTCCACGCGGACCTTGGTGCGACCTTGGTGCGTCCTTTGTGGTTGGCTTTTTCCGTGCGGGTCTATAATTTTCTGTTCCGCATACTGTTCCGCACTCATAGGAGCCCCCGTGGCCACGGCGACCGACAGCAAGAAAGCGATGCGCATCGAGTCCGACAGCATGGGAAAGATCGAGGTCCCGGCGGACGTCTACTGGGGCGCGCAGACGCAGCGCAGCCTGCTGCACTTCAACATCGGGCGCGACCTCATGCCGCCCGAGCTCATCCGCGCCTTCGGCGTCCTGAAGAAAGCCTGCGCGCTCGTCAACCAGGAGCTCGGCAAGCTCCCCGCCGACAAGGCCAAGCTCATCGTCCAGGCGGCCGACGAGGTCATCTCCGGCAAGCTCAACGACCAGTTCCCGCTGCGCATCTGGCAGACCGGCTCCGGCACCCAGACCAACATGAACGTCAACGAGGTCATCTCGAACCGCGCCATCGAGCTGGCCGGCGGCCAGATGGGCTCGAAGAAACCCATCCACCCCAACGACGACGTCAACATGTCGCAGTCGTCCAACGACACCTTCCCCGCCGCCATGCACATCGCCGCCGCCGAGCGCGTGCAGAAGGCGCTCATCCCCGCCATCGCCACCGTGCGCGACGCCCTCCGCGCCAAGCAGGAAGAGTTCAAGGACATCGTGAAGATCGGCCGCACCCACCTGCAGGACGCCGTCCCGCTCACCGTCGGCCAGGAGTTCTCCGGCTGGGTCGCCATGCTCGACCGCGACGTTCAGCGCCTCAAGCAGGTGCTCGACGGCCTCTACGACCTCGCCATCGGCGGCACCGCCGTCGGCACCGGCCTCAACACCCATCCGGAATTCGCCGAGCGCGTCGCCAAAAAGATTGCCGAGCTCACCTCGCTTCCCTTCCGCTCGCACGGCAACAAGTTCGCCGCGCTCGCCGCGCACGACGAGATCGTCTTCGCGCAGGGCGCGCTCGAGACCACCGCCGCCTCGCTCATGAAGATCTCCAACGACATCCGCTGGCTGGCCTCCGGCCCACGCTGCGGCCTGGGCGAGCTCACTCTGCCCGAGAACGAGCCCGGCTCCTCCATCATGCCCGGCAAGGTCAACCCCACGCAGTGCGAGGCCATGACCATGGTCTGCGTCCAGGTCCACGGCGCCACCGCCGCCGTCGGCTTCGCCGGCTCCCAGGGCAACTTCGAGCTCAACGTCTTCAAGCCCGTCATGATCTACAACTTCCTGCACTCGGTCACGCTCATCACCGACGCCTGCCACGGCTTCGTCGAGTACATGGTCAAGGGCATCGAAGTGAACCGCGAGCAGATCGCCGAGTACCTCCGCGAGTCGCTCATGCTCGTCACCGCGCTGGCTCCGAAGATCGGCTACGACAACGCCGCCAAGGTCGCCCACCACGCCCACGTCCACCACACGAATTTGAAGGACGCGGCCGTGAAACTCGGCCACCTCACCGCCGACGAGTTCGACAAGCTGGTGCGGCCAGAGGAGATGACAAGGCCGACAAAATGAGACGCAGCGCCTCGCCGCTTGACTTTGTTCTTGGCCGCAGTATCCTTCCGCACAATATTTCGCGCTGCCCCGCCACAGCGCTTCGGACCCTCGGTGTCAAAACTCAACCGGAGCACCAGCCATGGCTCGCAGCCGGCGCCTCGCCGCCCTTCTCGTTGTCCTCACTTTTTGCCACCTCGCAGCCGGACAGGCGCTGAAAAACGGCTACAACACCGGCTTCCCGGAAAATGGTGTCTTCTCCGGCTCGAGTTTCGATGGGTACAATGCGGCCAGTTTCCGAACCGATCTTCCCTCGGACGAACCTATGTTGGCTCTGCTCACAGTCGCAGCTCTCGTAGCATCTGGTGGTGTTCAGCCGGTGATCCAAGAGCCGCCGTCCTCACCTTCAGCTGAGAATTGTCGGCTTCGCGAAGACGGCGTTTATGAGAGGGTGGATCCTCGTTCCGGTTGGTATTATGTGTTTCGCTTTTTTCATGATGGCTCCGCTGTGCCCGGCGGAGCGCACCCTGATCGCGAGCTTGCGCTGAAGCACGTGAGTATTTGGCGGAAAGCGCAGCGTCCCGCCCGGCACCAGGTTGACGGCTGCAAACTCACGATCACGGTCGAGGCTTGGCCGCAAGATGTCGACGACGTCTACATAGGCGTGATCGAAGGCGAACGCCTGAAGCTGACGAAGCAGCATGGAACCTACAGGGAAGGCCAGCAGTACACTTTTGCGCCGGTCGATTTTGCCGCCTTCACGAAGCAACAGGAAGCCGCCCAGGCGGCGGCAGAGGCGGCCAAGGCCGCAGCGATCCAATTGCGTGTCGGATCGGCGACCATGGATACTGGCTGCAAAGACGTGAGGTTTGTTGCGGCTGCGTCCCCGGTCGTGCTCGCTGCGGGAAGCCGGACGTTTGCGGTGGAACTCACCGGCGGCTTTCCGAATGTGAGCGTCAGCGGAGGTAGGATCTGCTCGACGGGCGGGCTGTCCATGCGCACCTGCAACAAGTACGCGATTGTGATGGGAAATCCGGAACTGTACGCGCAGACCACCATTGTGTCGTGCAAAGACCAGCGGCCGTTCGCGGCCGGCAGGTACACCATCCGCGCGGACACGAAGACTGTCGCCTTGACGGTGAGATGAAGCAAGCCCCGCCGCGGCGGGCTTGGGTGGAAATTCAGATAATTCACTTGACATCTTGTTATCCAACAGCTACTCTTATATTCGCCTTCTCATCGCTGGATACTTCTTGCTCTTTTCCATCTCGACCGGGAGATTCCTGGCGAATCCCCCGGGATTTTGACGGATTTTCGGCTGTAACCCGCTGATTCCAAAGATTCAGCCGAAATCACTTTTTCGATCCGCGCTCGTCAGGGCACTCGGTACTCGCTACTCGGTGCTCGCGTGGGGTTACCCCACCCCTAGTCCCATGATTCCACAGGGAAATGACCCCGGACACCCCGGGGGAGGGGGTCTCAACTCCTGACCGGAGAGGTGGGCCACTCGCAACTATCGTGAGGGTGCCACGCTCGCGCCCAGGGTGAAGAGCAGCTCGTCGAGTTGCGCGAACGTCTCGACCAGCGCATCCGCCGCCCCGGTGCCGGCAGCGTCGAGAGCTTCCTTCGAGGGATAGAGCTCGCGCATCACCAGCAGCGTCTTGCCGCCTTTTTCCTCGAAGGTCACCGTGGTGACGGGCCCGCTCTCACCACCTTCCTCGTTGGTCCAGACGAGGCGCGACTGGGGTGTTACTTCGAGGTACGTGCCGAAGAACGCCATCCCATCGGGCTCGAACACGAGACGGTACTTGCCTCCGGCACGAACATCCATCTCGCAGGAACGCAGGGACATCCCCAGCGACTTCGGCAGCCACCACCGCTGGAACAGTTCGGGCTTGGTCCACGCCTCGAACACGATGCGCGCCGGGGCGTTGAAGGTTCGGGTGGTGACGAGCTCACGCTCCGACGTCCGTTCCACCGTCGTGTCGTTCTTCCTGGGTGTAGCCTCACGCTCTCTTCTTGCGTCCATCGATCTTCTCCTTCCGCTTCAGTTCCTTGAGAACCTTGTCCAGTTCGTCGAAGCGCGCGCTCCAGAGCTGGCGGTACCGCTCGAGCCATGCGGCCTCTTCTTCCAGCCGGCGCCGGCCGAGCCTGCAGGTCCGCACGCGCCCCACCTTCTCCGTGGTGACGAGCCCCGCCTGCTCCAGGACGCCGACGTGCTTCTTCATGCCCGTCAGGGTCATGTGGAACTTCTCGGCAAGGTCCGTGATCGAAGCGTCGGCGCGCACGAGTTGCTCGAGAACGCCGCGCCGGGTCGCGTCCGAGAGCGCGGCGAATGAGGCGTCAAAGCCGGTCCTGTGATACTGAACCATATGGTTCAGTATAGAACACGGCTCAGCAACTTGCAAGCCGAGATTCTCGAAGTCGGCCCGAGAGGGCGGCACAAAGAGAAAGGCCCGTCCTTTCGGACAGGCCCTCGTTGACTGGTGATTGCTGACCGCTCTTCTTACGGCCAGCGCTTGCGCGCGGGTTCGGGCGCCGGCGGCACCGACTGCACCGGAAAGGTCTCGACCGGCGCGGGCGCAGTCTGCACGGGCATCGGGATGGGCGCAGCGGCGGCGGCCGTCGGCTGTCCGCCATCACCCGAGATGATGCGGGCGGCGGCGCGCAGCGTCTCCAGTTCGGTCTCGATCCCCTTGATGCGCTGCTCGCTCTGGCGCGCGAAGGTCTCGACCTCCTGGCGGATCTGCTGGATCTCGTTCTCTTTGTCGCGAATGACTTCAGTGATCGGCTTCATGGGCGTACCTCAACGGCTTTCGCCTCGGGGGAAGACAAGCAGAGGAGCGCGATTATAGTGCCGTTCGCGCGGCCGCGTCTATGCCGAGGTTGATTCCCTGGTTACCTTGGGACGATGGCCGTGCGAACCCTGGCCCTTCGGTCAGTTTGTTTCCTTGACTTCGGCGGCAGGGTTTATCAATATGCGATTCCTCCCGGGACCGGGGTCGTAATGGCCGAAGCTCAACCGAATGCACCGGCGCTGGCGCAGGAGCTGGCGTCGATCGCGGCGCGCGCGCAGACTTACACGGGCGCGAGCGGGTCCGCGATTGCGCTGAGCGAAGGCGACGTCACCGAGATGATCTGCCGCGCCTCCAGCGGTCCAGCCGCCCCCGACGTCGGCGCCGCCATCTCCCTGGAAGGGACCTTCAGCGGCATGGCGGTGCAGAGCGGCCAGGCGCTGCGCTGCGACGATTCCGACACCGACAGCCGCGTGGACGCGGCCGCCTGCCGCGCGCTCGGCACGCGTTCCATCGTCATCGTGCCCATCCGCGACGTCGACACCGAGCAGGTGAGCGGCGTGTTGGCGGTCTTCGCCGGCAACAAGAACGCGTTCAACGATCTGCACGTCGCGGTGCTGCGCACCATGGCGCGCGAAGTCGCGGTGGCGGTGCAGAAGTCGCGCAAGGCGGGCATCTCGATCGGCGAGGCGACCGGGGTCATCTCGGCGTATCGCCCGCCGAGCAATCCCGGATTCACGCCGCCGAGCCTGACGCCGCCGGTCAGCGCGTCCAAGCCCGGTCCGGTGCCGGTTCCAGCGGCGAGCGCGGCGGCCGCGCCCAAGCCGGCGCCCGAGCTCGCGCCCACGGTGATGACACCCGCGCCCAAGCTGGCGCCGCCGGCTCCGCCACCCTCGAAGAAAGCAGATGCGCACGAGCCGTTGCCGATGGCCGCGCCTGTCGTCCCGACGAAGAAGACCTTCACTTCGCCTGCGACCTCGCCCGAGTGGAAGCCGGCGCCGCCACCTCCGCCGCGCAAGCTCGAACCGATCGTCGAGAAGGCGGAGAAAAGAGATTCGCGCCCGGTCGCGCCCAGCTTCGGCACCTTCGACAGCGTCGCCGAAGACAAGAAACTGGGTGGCGGTGGAATGGGGATCTGGATCGGCGTCGGCGTCGCCGCCGCGGTGATCGTCGGCGGCTACTTCACGTACAACGCGATGTCGAGCAAGCCGAGCGCGCCTGCTTCGCAGGCGCAGCAGCAGCCGCCGGCGCAAGCTCCCGCGCCCCCTCCCACCGATGCCGCCGCGCAACCGGCAGCGACGCCCGCCGCGCCGGCACCAGCGGCGAGCAGCACACAGCCCGCGAGCCAGCCGGCACCAACGACGCAGGGCGCCGCGAAGCCGGCATCCGCGACGCCGCCGGCATCCACGGCCAAGCCTGCAACGCCGGCGCCGCAGCCCCAGCAGGCGGTGGAGCGCGCCGCGGTGACGCCGACAGCAACGCGGGCGGAAGCGCCGCCGCAACCGGTCGCCGCCGTGCCGCAGATCCAGGTCCCGATCTCGACCGCCGCGCCCACGCTGGCTGCGCCCAAGGTCTCGCAGTCGACGCCGGCGCAAGTCGTCACGCAGGTGATGCCCAAGTATCCCGACATGGCGCGCACCATGAAAGCGAGCGGGAGCGTCCAACTCGAAGCGTCCATCGGCAAAGACGGCTCGGTCAAGGGCGTGAAGGTGCTCTCCGGTCACACGCTGCTGCGCGACGCCGCGGCGCAGGCCGTCCGGCAGTGGAAGTACAAGCCGGCGACGCTGAACGGCGAGCCGGTCGAGAGCACGGTGCAGGTGACGGTGAAGTTCCCCGAGATCCGATAGCGCGCAGAAGTTCAAAAGGCGGAGCCCGCGGGCTCCGCCTTTCTCATTCCCCGGATGTCAGAACGCCCAACGCAGCAGAGTGGCGCCGACAGTGAATCCGGCGCCGACCGAGGCGAGCAGGACGAGGTCGCCCTGCTTCATCTTCCCTTCCTCGATGGCGGTGTGCATGGCGAGCGGGATGGTTCCGGCGGTGGTGTTGCCGTAGCGGTCGATGTTGATGATGACGCGCTCCATGGGCATGCCGAGGCGATCGGCGGTGGCGGTGATGATGCGCTTGTTGGCCTGGTGCGGGATGAAGCAGGCCACGTCCTTGCCGGTGAAGCCGTTGCGCGTGAGCAGCTTCTCGGAGACTTCGGCCATCTTGCGCACGGCGTACTTGAAGACCGCCTGGCCGTCTTGATGGACGTAGTGCATCTTTTTCTCGACGGTCTCGGCGCTGGCGGGATGGAGGCTGCCGCCGCCGGGCATGTAGAGCGAGCAGCCGCCGGAGCCATCGACTTCGTGCAGGAAGTCGATGATGCCGGGCTCGTTCTCGGCGGCGGGCTCGAGCAGGACGGCGCCCGCGCCGTCGCCGAAGATCACGCAGGTGGCGCGGTCCTGGTAATTGATGATGGACGACATCACGTCGGCGCCGATGACCAGCACCTTCCGGTGCGCGCCCGACATGATGAACTGCGCGCCGCACTGCAGCGAGTACGGGAACGCGGAGCACGCGGCAGAGAGGTCGAAGCCCCAGGCGCCCTGCGCGCCCAGCTTGTGCTGCACCAGGCACGCGGTGGAGGGAAAGAGCATGTCGGGGGTGACGGTGCCTACGACGATGGCCTCGACGTCCTTGGGCTGGATGCCGCGGTTGGCCAGCGCCTGCCGGGCGGCTTCGACCGCCAGGTCGGAGGTGGCGACGCCCTTCTCGACGATGTGGCGCTCGCGGATGCCGGTGCGCTCCATGATCCACTCGTCGGAGGTCTCGACCAGCTTCTCGAGGTCTTTGTTGGTGAGGAGGCGCGGCGGAACGTAGGTGCCAAGCGCGGTGATCTTCGCCCGCGTGAGGGTCTTCAACAGTCGGTCTCCAGGTGGGATCGAGCGTTTCGCTCGTGCTCTTGGCTTTTGGGTCTTGGCTTGATGATTTGAGATTGCGGGAAAATCGGCTGCTTCGCCGAAGAGGAAGCCGGAAGCCAAGGGCCAATAGCCAAGAGCAGTTTTTTGCCAGGCACCGGGGAACCCGCTGCGCACGCAAGAGCCCGTTACCGTTGCTTCCTTCCGGACCTGGCGGGGTTGGCGGGAACGCGTCGCGCGGGACCCGATACCTGACGTTTCATTCTAGCATCCGTGCGCGGCCCGTCCTTGCTACTATCCGCTCAGTGGCCACCGCGACCCTAACCCGCCCGGAGCAGACGCCAGTCGAGCGCTATTTCGACCTCGCGCTCTACCTGCTCATCGTCACCGGGTTCCTCTGCCTGGCCGGGACCGGCAAGGTGGACCTGCTTTCCCTGCTGGTGGCGGGCGCGGCGTTCGGATACCGCGGATACCTGCTGGCGAAGCGCGAGGTCCTCACGCTCAGCGAGCTTTGGACCACCGGCTTCACCATCTTCTACTTCGTGTTCTACGTCGCGGACTTCTTCTTCCTTTCACGGTCGTTCTCGATCGCGAGCGTGCACCTGGTGCTCTTCGCGCTGGCGGTGAAGGTGTTCTCCATCCATCGGGAGCGCGACCTGACGTGGCTGGCGGCGCTGGCGCTGGGACAGGTGTTGCTGGCGGCCACGCTGACGGTGGACACGCTATTCCTGCTGATCTTCGCGGCGTTCCTGCTGGTCGCGGTCGCCACCGCCATCGCATTCGAGATGCGTCGGACGGCGCGGCGCAGCCTGGAGGTGGCGCGCGCGCACGGCGAGCTGCACCGGCTGCCGAGCGCGCTGAGCTGGACGGCCGTGCTGCTGGTGGGGGCGATCCTGGCCGCGGGCACGGTGATCTTCTTCGTGCTGCCGCGCATCTCGGCGAACTACCTGGCGGCGCTGGCGCCGCGCAGCTCGGTGGCGACCGGATTCAGTCCTGACGAGGTCGACCTGGGACAGATCGGGCAGATCCAGCAGTCGAGCGAGATCGTGATGCACGTGCGCGTCGAAGGCGACGCGAAGGGCTTGTATCCCAACCTGCACTGGCGCGGCGTCGCGTTCTCGACCTTCGACGGGAAGAAGTGGAGCAATCCGCCGAGCCGCTCGACCGTGCTGCGGCCGCGCGACGGGATCATCGCGTTGCGCGAGGCCACGACCCGGGAAACGCCGCTGCCGCAGGATTGGAAGCCGATCCGCTACCGCGTGATGATGGAGCCGATCGGGACCAATGTCTTCTTCCTGGCGGGACAGCCGCTGGCGCTGGCGGGCAATTACCGCATGATCGCCTATGACGACGCGCTCGCGTTCTACGACCTTGACCGCGAGCACCCGCTGAACGCTTACCAGGCGCTGGCGAGCATCAGTGAGCCGGTGCTCTCGACCGGCGGAGGCGCGACGCCGCCCGCGGTCTCGATCGCGTACCTGCAAACGCCGTCGGTGGACCGCCGGGTGCGCGAGCTGGCGGCGCGCGTGACCGCGGAGGGCGCGACCGACTATCAGAAAGCCCGCCTACTCGAGGAGTACCTGAGCACGAAGCTCGGATACACGCTGGAGCTGCCGCAGCAGACGCCCGCCGACCCGATCGCGAACTTCCTGTTCGAGCGGAAGCGCGGGCACTGCGAGTACTTCGCGTCATCGATGGCGATCATGCTGCGGACCTTGAACATCCCGGCGCGCGTGGTGAACGGATTCCGCGGCGGCGAGTTCAACGAGGTGACGGGCAGCTACATCGTGCGGGCGCGGGACGCGCACTCCTGGGTGGAAGCCTACTTCCCCGGGACGGGCTGGGTGCGGTTCGATCCCACGCCGGCGGCGGCAGCGGAAGCGCCCGGCGGGCTGCGGCGCTTCTATTACTACCTCGATGCGCTGCGCGAGTTCTGGCGGGAGTGGGTGATCAACTACGATTTTTCGCACCAGACGCAGGTCAGCAACTCGGTGGTGCTGAGCGTGCGGCGGCTGATGAACCGGTGGCGCTTCTCGATCCGCACGGGATATCAAAAGCTCCTGCAAAAGGCCCGCAACATGCAGGAGGACGCGGCGCGATCGCCACAGCGATGGGGCGGTACGGCGGTGCTGGCCGTCTTGGTGCTGCTGCTGGCGCTGAACGCGCGGCGCATCCTCGCGGCAGTGCGGGCGGCGCGGGTGGCGCGGGCTCCGGGAAGCGAACCGAAGAAGGCGGCGAGCATCTGGTACGAGCGCATGGCGCGCTCGGTGGCGAAGCGCGGGTACGAGAAGACGCCGGCGCAGACGCCGCACGAGTTCGTCATCACCATCGAGGACCCGCACTTGCGGCGGCGGGTCGAAGCTTTTACGCGGGCCTATGAACGGGCGCGCTTCGCAGATTCGCCCGACGACGCGCGGCAGTTGCCCAACCTGTACGAAGAGGTGGCGCGGAAGCAGGAGCGGTGATGGCCCTGGGGTACGCCGCCGCGCTGCGCGCGGAGCTGGCGGAGCGCAATCGGAGATACGCCGCCAGGCATCGCTGCGCGTGCTGCGAGAGCCGCGGCGGAGTCACGCTCTACGAGCCGGTCGCGGAACCGGCGGCGCACGGCAACTTCCTGGCAGCCAGCTATGCCGCCATCCAGAAGGACGCGGAGTGGCGCGCGCGCTTCCGCAAAGAGCACTCGCACAAGCGGAACCTGCCGCAGCCGGAGCACGGCGGCGTGTGGCGCGAGCTCGACAGCTGCATGAGCTCGGATGCCCTGCTGATGAACGTCTTCTGCCACCCGCAGACGCTACGCGACGGCCGGGTCGGGACGATGCTGGGCGTGAGCGAGCACGCGCGGCCTCGCTTCGGCGTGCGCGCGCGCGTGCCGCTGGCGAGCGGGCTCGACGACCGCACGGAGGTCGACATGCGGCTGGGCGAGTTGCTGGTGGAGGCGAAGCTGACCGAGACCGACTTCCAGCAAAAGACGAAAGGAGTGGTCGACCGCTACCGCGACTTCGAGGGCGTCTTCGACCGGCGCGCGCTGCCGCAGACGAAAGTGAAATACCTTTCGTACCAGCTCATCCGGAACGTGCTGGCGGCGCAGGCGACGGGGCTCGCGTTTTGCGTGCTGCTGGACGCGCGGCGCCAGGACCTGATCGAGGACTGGCACGCGGTGCTGCGGGCGGTCCGCCCGATGGAGCTGCGAACGCGCTGCAAGACGCTGACGTGGCAGGAGCTGGCGACCGTCCTTCCCTCACCGCTCCAACGCTTCCTCGCGGAGAAGTATGGCATCGAGCCGGAGGACTAGGGCGAACGGGCCACGGGGCGGCCGGAGCGGCACGATACAATAAGAAGATTCGATGCCGGTCAAGGACCTCACTGTAGAACCCCCAAACCAGGCGAAGCCGACGAAGGTCGGGTTCGTGTCGCTGGGGTGTCCGAAGAACCTCGTGGACAGCGAGGTGATGATGGGCATGCTGGCGCACGGCGGGGCCGAGATCACGGCGCGGGCCGAGGACGCCGACGTCATCGTGGTGAACACCTGCTCGTTCATCGATGCGGCGAAGCAGGAGTCGGTGAACGCGATCCTGGAGATGGCGCGGCACAAGACGGTAGGGCGCGCGCAGCGCCTGGTGGTCGCCGGGTGCATGGTCGAGCGCTATCGCAACGAGATCCGCAAGGAGATCCCGGAGGTCGACGCGGTCGTCGGGACGGGAGAGCTGGAGGCGATCCTGGGCGCGGCCGGGATCGCGCGCCCGGGGGCGAGCGCGCCACCAGCCGGCCCGTTCAACATCCTGAACTCGCGAGCGGAGGGCGCGGCGCGCGAGGAGGCCGGTCGGTTCTCACGCGAGACGTGGGACGGCGCGATCGCCGACCTGCCGAACTATCTCTACGACGAGAACACGCCGCGCATGCTGGCGACGCCGAAGAGCTCGGCGTACATCAAGATCGCCGAGGGCTGCGACCATCCGTGCGCGTTCTGCATCATCCCGCAGCTGCGCGGCAAGTTCCGCTCGCGGCGGTTCGAGTCGGTAGTGGCAGAAGCGGAGCGCCTGGCGAAGCAGGGCGTGCGCGAGCTCACGCTCATCGGGCAAGACACCACCTGCTACGGCGAAGACTTCGACCTGAAGGACGGCTTGGCGTTGCTGCTGGAACGGCTGGCGCAGATCGAGGAGCTCCGCTGGGTGCGCTTCCTGTACGCGTATCCCAACAAGATCACCGGCAAGCTGCTGGAGACGATCGCCCGCCACGAGACGATCTGCTCGTACATCGACGTGCCGCTGCAGCACGCCTCGGCGAGCGTGCTGAAGGGCATGAAGCGCGGCGCGGGCAGCGACATCTTCCTGAAGTCGATCGCGAAGATGCGGAAGACCATCCCGAACCTCACGCTGCGGACGAGCTTCATCGTGGGCTTCCCGGGGGAGACGGAGCGCGACTTCGAGGAGCTGTGCGAGTTCGTGCGCGCGGCGGAGTTCGACTGGCTGGGCGTGTTCGGCTACTCCGACGAGGAAGGCGCGCAGGCGCACGCGCTGGGCGCGAAAGTGGCGCCGCGCGAGATCGAGCGGCGCCGCAAGAAGCTGATGGCCATCCAGAAGCAGATCTCAAAGCGCAAGAAGAAGCGGCTGGTCGGGCGCGAGTTCGAGATCCTGCTGGAAGGGCCGTCGGAAGAGACGGAGCTGCTGTGGGAAGGGCGCACGGCGATGCACGCGCCCGAGATCGACGGCAAGGTCTTCGTGAACGACTTTGGCCCGCACGGCGAGCCGGAGGCCGGTCGCTTCTATCGCTGCGAGATCACCGAAGCGCACGACTACGACCTGGTCGCGCGGCTGCTCTAGAATCTCTGGTAGGGACGGCCTTGTCGCCGTCTCGAGACGCCCACAAGGGCGTCTCCACCGAAGACCATGCCGAAGAAACGAGTCCGCTCGCTGCGCTGCCCGATATGCCGCACCATCGTGCTTCGTTCGGACGCGGAGTTCCCTTTCTGCAGCGAGCGCTGCCGGCTGACCGACCTAGGCAAATGGGCCAGCGGGGGCTACGTGGTGTCTACTCCCATCATGGATCCGGACGAGTTCGAGGACGCTGAGCGGAAGCTGGCCGAGGAGCGCCGCAAGAGTGGCGACGGAGAAGACAGTGGACGCCGGCACTGAGCCGCTTCCCAACCCGCCGGAGCCGGAGCTCGAGCCGCCACCGGAAGAAGACGAGCGCCCGGAGCGCACCATCGAGGCCTGGCTGCTCGCCACGTTCTTCGGGGTGGGCTTCACGCCCAAGGCGCCGGGCACGACGGCGTCGGCCGCGACGGTCCTGCTGTGGGGCGTGGCGGCGCACTACCTGGCTCCGGCGGCGCAGTTCCCGGTCGCCCTCGCGGTGGCGTGCCTGGCGATCATCGCGGGGATCCCGTGCGCGAGCATCGTGTGCCGCGAGACCGGTCGCGACGACCCGCAGATCGTGGTCGTCGACGAAGTCGCCGGGCAGATGATCACGCTGCTGCTGGCGCCCACCGGCTGGAAGGCGCTGGTCGCCGGTTTTATACTTTTTCGCATCTTCGACACGCTGAAGCCGTTCCCGCTGCGCCGGCTGGAAAAGCTGCCGGAGGGCTCGGGCGTGATGATGGACGACGTGGGCGCGGGGATCTACGGCTTCGTCGTGATGCAGCTGCTGCTCTATTTCCACCTGTTGTAGGCTAGGGCCGACGCCATGGGGATCTCCGACCTGCTGGGCAAGAAGAACGTGAACGGCAAGCCGCACATCGAGGCGGTGGTGCCGGCGGCGGCGCTGCCCGGAGGCGAGGTGCGCGTGATCGGCCACGGGCTCAAGCCGCCCGAACTGGCGCGCCCGCGCGTGCTGTTCGGCGAGGTGGAAGCGCCCATCGTCGTGAGCTCCGACGAGTTCGTGGTAGCGCGCGTGCCCGAGGCCGCGACCAGCGGGCAACTGACCGTGGCGACGAATGGCAGCTCGTCGAACGCGGCGGAGGTCGCCATCGCGGTGCCGGTGGCGGAGAACCTGCACCCGGTCGCCAATCCCGCGCTCGACGCCGAGGGGAACATCTACGTGACCTTCTCCGGGTCGCGCGGGCAGAAGACGCCGGTCTCCATCTACCGCATCGACACGGCGTACAACGTGAAGCCGTTCCTGGCCGAGCTGATGAACGCCACCGGCATCGCGTTCGACCGCGCCGGGCAGATGTACGTGAGCTCGCGCTACGACGGGACCGTGTACAAGGCGGCGCCGAACGGGACGATGTCGTCGTATGCCGAAGGCATGGGCATCGCCACCGGCATCGCGTTCGACCGCGAGGAGAACCTGTACGTCGGCGACCGCTCGGGCACGATCTTCAAGATCGCGCGTGACCGGCAGATCTACGTGTTCGCGACCATGGAGCCGAGCATCTCGGCGTACCACCTGGCGTTCGCGCCCAACGGCACGCTCTACGTGACCGGGCCGACGACTTCGAGCTTCGATTCCGTGTACGCCATCGACCCGCACGGCGTGGTGACCACGTTCTACCGCGGGCTGGGGCGGCCGCAGGGGCTGGCGTTCGACGTCGACGGCAACATGTACCTGGCCGCCTCGCTGGGCGGCAAGCGCGGCATCGTGCGCATCACGCCGCAACAGGAGGCGTCGCTGGTGTGCTCCGGGCACGGGCTGGTAGGCCTCGCGTTCGCGCCGGGCAAGGCGGCAGTGCTGGCGACCACGAGCGCGGTGTACCACTTGTCCTGGAACATCCAGGGGAAGAGCCTGCTGGAGTAGCGATTGCTGATTTTCGATTGCCGATTGCCCTTCTCTGTGTCTCTGTGTCTCTGTGGTAGGTTTTAAGAAGTGAACGCCGAGATCATCGCCATCGGCAGCGAGCTGCTCACGCCCTTCCGCTCCGACACCAATTCCCTCTACCTCACTGACCGGCTGAACACGCTCGGCATCGAGGTGGAGTTCAAGGACGTGGTGGGCGACAACCGCGAGCACCTGGTGAACGTCGCGCGCATCGCGTTCGGGCGCGCCGACGTGATCATCTGCATGGGCGGGCTGGGGCCGACGGAAGACGACCTGACGCGGGAGTGCGTGTCGGAGGCGCTCGGCATCCCGCTGCGGCGCGATTCCGGGCTGGTCGGCGAGCTCTACAAGTGGTTCGCGGCGCGGCGCTACAAGATGCCGGAGTCGAACCTGAAGCAGGCCGACGTGCTCACCGGCGCGCAGGTCTTGCCGAATCCCAACGGCACCGCCCCCGGGCAGTGGCTGGAGACCGAGTGGGCGGGCCGGAAGCTCGCCGTCATGCTGCTGCCCGGTCCGCCGCGCGAGATCAAGCCGATGTTCGACGAGCAGTGCATGCCGCGGCTGCGTACCATCTGCCCCGGCGAGGTGATCGCGACGCGCGTGCTGAAGGTCGCGATGATGGGCGAGTCGGTGTGCGACGAGATCGCCAGCAAGGTCTACAAGAAGTATCGCGACATCCAGACGACCATCCTGGCGGGCGCGGGCGAGATCCAGCTGCACCTGCGCGGGCGCGCCAAGACGCTCGAGCTGGCGCAGGCGAAGGTCGACCGCCTGACCGACGAGCTGGAAGACGCGCTCGAGCCGCACCTGTTCTCGACGGCGGGCGAGACGCTGGAGCAGATCGTCGGGTACTACCTCGACATGCGCGGCCAGACCATCGCCACGGCGGAATCGTGCACCGGCGGGCTGATCGCCCAGCGGCTGACGTCGGTCGCGGGCAGCTCGCGGTATTTTCTCGGCGGCGCCATCGTGTACTCGAACGACCTGAAGGCGCAGTTCGCCGACGTCTCCGCGGCCCTCATCAAGGAGCACGGCGCGGTGAGCAGCGAAGTGGCGAAGGCGATGGCCGAGGGGATACGGAAGCGCTGCGGGTCGCAGCTCGGGGTCGGCGTAACGGGCGTGGCCGGGCCCGGCGGCGGGTCGGAAGAGAAGCCGGTCGGGCTGGTCTACCACGCGCTCGCCGACGGCAAGAAGACCGAGGTGGTGCAGCGCAACTTCCCCGGCGACCGCGAGCGCGTGCGGTGGTTCGCCAGCCAGCAGGCGCTGGACATGGTGCGCCGCAAGCTGAGCTCATGAGGCTGTTCGTCGCGCTCGATATCGACGATGGCATCCGGCGCCGCCTCGCCGAGTACGTGGCGGGCCTGAAGCGGCTGGTGCCGGACGTGAAGTGGGTGCCGGCGGAGTCGCTGCACGTCACGCTGAAGTTCATCGGCGAGTTTCCGGAAGACAAGCTGGACGAGCTAAAACGTCAACTGGCAATGGTTGGCGGGCAATCCTTCAACCTTTTCTTTCGCTCGGCGGGATTCTTCCAGCCGCGCTCGCCGCGGGTCTTCTGGGTGGGGATCGAGGCGGGACACGAACTGGCCGCGCTGGCGCACGCCGTCGACCAGGCGACCGCCAAGCTGGGGATCCCGAAGGAAGAGCGCGCGTTCACGCCGCACCTGACGCTGGCGCGGAGCGGGTCGGGGCGTCCGCAGGGCGCGCGCGAGGACCGCAACAAGCCCAAGATGTACGAGCTGAAGGCGCGCGTGGAGACGATGCCGCCACCCGAGTTCGGTACAATGACCGCCCGAGAGTTCTTCCTTTACCAGAGCAAGACGCTGCCGACCGGCGCGCAATATACCAAACTAGAACGCTTCCCTTTGAGCTAGGACCCGCCACCCGTAAGATTGTCATTCCGAGGAGCAAAGCGACGAGGAATCTGCTTCGCGCTGAACAGCAGATTCCTCGCTTCGCTCGGAATGACAATCGGAAAGGCTGATGCTTACTTACGCCATCATCGCCGCCGTCTCGTACCTGCTGGGCTCGATCCCGTTCGGCTACATCCTGGTGAAGATTTTCCTGAAGCAGGACATTCGCGCGACGGGCAGCGGCAACATCGGCGCGACGAACGTCGGGCGGACCGGGCACAAGGGGTTGGCGATCGCGACGCTGGCGCTAGATGCGGGAAAGGGCGCACTTGCAGTAGCGATTGCAGCTTGGTTGACGCCAAGCTATTTCGTCCAGTCCATGCCTGGCCAGCACATCAACCTAAATAGGCCTTCGGCCCAAGCCATGGCCGCTCTACTTGCTGTCGTCGGGCACATGTACCCACTCTGGCTGCGATTCCGAGGGGGCAAGGGAGTCGCAACGGCCGCGGGTTCTTTCCTCATGATTTCGCCTACTTCCGTTGCGATTGTGCTGGCAACGTTCGCCCTGGCGGTGACCGCCACTCGATACGTCTCGTTGGGCTCGGTGCTGGGCGCTATCGCGTTTCCAATCGCATTCTGGTACTTGCCCCCGCGCAACCATGCGTACTCGCGGTATCCATATTTTTGTTACCTCGCTGCCACCCTCATTGGTCTGTTAGTCATCCTCAAGCACCACGAGAACATCCGTCGCCTCCTTGCCGGCACTGAGAACCGCCTGGGCGCGAAAAGGACACAGGAGTCCGCATGAGGATCGCGGTCATCGGCGCAGGGGCGTGGGGGACGGCGCTGGCGATGGCGCTGGCGCGCAAGGGCGGGCACAGCGTCCGGCTGTGGGCGTACGAGAAGGAAGTCGTCGACGGGATCAACCAGAAGCACGAGAACACCGTATTCCTGCCCGGACCGAAGCTTCCCGCCAGCGTGCAGGCGACTTCGTCGCTGGAAGAGGCGCTGACGCAGGCGGAGATCGTGGTGAGCGTGATGCCCTCGCATCACACGCGGCGCGTGTTCGAGCAGATGGCGAAGTTCTGCTGGCCGCAGATGTGCTTCGTCTCGGCGACCAAGGGCGTGGAGAACGATTCCCTGCTCCGCATGACCGAGGTCATCAGCGACGTGCTGCAGGCGAAGGGCGCGCGCTTCACGCCGCGCATCGCCGCGCTCAGCGGGCCGTCGTTCGCCAAGGAAGTCGCCAAGGGCGACCCGACGGCGATCTCGGTGGCCTCCCGAGACAAGGAACTAGCTGCGCTGGTGCAGCGCGAGTTCTCCGACCCGGTGTTCCGCGTCTACACCAACGACGACATGGTGGGGGTGGAGCTGGGCGGCGCCCTGAAGAACGTGATCGCCATCGCCGCGGGCGTATGCGACGGACTGGGCCTGGGGCACAACACCATCGCCGCGCTCATCACGCGCGGGCTGGCGGAGATCACGCGGCTGGCGGTCGCCTGCGGCGCCAAGCCCGCGACCATGGCCGGCCTGGCCGGCATGGGCGACCTTGTCCTGACCTGCACCGGCGGGCTCTCGCGCAATCGCACGGTGGGAGTCGAGCTCGGCAAGGGGCGCAAGCTCGACGACATCATCGCCGGCATGCACGGCATGGTGGCCGAGGGCGTGCTGACGACGAACG
>DATIBR010000012.1 GCA_035457425.1 Terriglobales bacterium | reverse complement strand
GAGCCTCCTCGGATGTGGCGCCCTCGACCTCGAGGGCGCGCCCCCCTTCCGGCTCGCTTGCTTCTGCCGCGATCCGCCTGAGCTTTTCCGAGTCCGCCATCTCGTGGAAGGTGCTGAGCAGCGTCGGCACCGCGACCGGTAGCTGCACGTTGTGGAGCAGCCACTTCAGGTTCTTCAGCGCGTACGGCACGCTTTGCAGGAAGTGCGGCTTGCGCTCGTAGAAGCCGCGGAAGCCGTAGGCGCCCAGCGCCTGCATGATGCGCACGTACACGAACGCGTAGTAGTGGTGCAGGAACTGCTCGCGCGCCAGCTCGACGTAGCGCCCGGCGGCCCCGAGGTAGTGCTCGAGCAGCTCCTCGCGCAGCGCCGGCGGCAGGTCGGCCTTGCCGTCGTAGAGCAGCGACGCCACGTCGTAGTGCAACGCGCCCTTGCGCCCGCCCTGGTAGTCGAGGAAGTGTGGCTCCCCCGCGCGCATCATGATGTTGCGCGACTGGAAGTCGCGATACAGGAAGGAGTCGCGCGGCGCCGTCAGCAGGAAGCGCGTCAGCCGCCCGAAATCGTTCTCCAGCGCCTGCTCGTTGAACGGCACGCCCGCCAGCCGCAGGAAGTAGTACTTGAAATAGTTCAGGTCCCACGCGATCGACTGCCGGTCGAAGCTCGCCCGCGGATACGCCGCCTTGTAGTTCAGGTCGCGCCCGGCCTCGATCTGGAAGCGCGGCAGGATCTCCAGCGCCTTGCGATACGCCGCGACCACGTCCGGCGCGATGCTCTCGCCCGACCGGTTCGCCGACAGCATCTGGAACAGCGTCAGGTCGCCCAGGTCTTCTTCCAGGTATGCGTCCTGCTTCAGGTCTTCGGCGTAGATCTCCGGCACCGGCAGCCCGTGCCGGCGGAAGTGCCGCGTGAACTCCAGGAACGCGCGGTTCTCCTCGCGCACGTGGTGCACGATGCCGATGGCGCTCGCGCCCTCGCCCGCCAGCCGCAGGATCGTCCGCCCCGACGCGCCCAGCTGCCCCTGCACCGGCTCCACGCGCAGCACGGCTGTGCCGAAATGCTTCTCGAAGAGTCCTTGGAGGATGTCCATAGACGATTCGTTCCGTGGTCAGGCTGCGTCGCGCACGAGGAAGATCCATTTTAGCCTCACCGTCGAACTTTCCACGGAGCCGGTGATTCATGGTCTGGTGCGTGCGAGCGCGAAGCGATTCTTCGTAAACAGCGTAATTCATGAACGCGCGGCGAATGTCCTTCTGCCCGCTTGCCGCTGGGACGCTTTCCACCTAACATCCTCGGGCTCGACTGCGGTCATGGAAAACCAGCAGATCTCGCATTACAGGGTGTTGCGCCGCATCGGCGGCGGCGGGATGGGCGTGGTCTGGGCGGCGCAGGACCTGACGCTGCAGCGCCAGGTGGCGCTCAAGTTCCTTCCCGCCGACACCGAGAACGACCCGCAGGCGCTCGAGCGGTTATTGCGCGAAGCGCGCGCCGCCTCGGCGCTCAACCACCCCAACATCTGCACCGTCTACGAGGTCGACGAGCATCAGGGCCGGCACTTCATTGCCATGGAACTGGTCGAGGGGATGCCACTCGACCAGCGCATCAACGGGCGTCCGCTGCCACTCACGTTGCTACTCGACCTCGCCGAGCAGATCGCCGACGCGCTCGACGCCGCCCACCAGAAGGGCGTCGTCCATCGCGACGTCAAGCCGGCGAACATTCTCGTCACTGCCGGCAATCGCGTGAAGGTGGTCGACTTCGGCCTGGCGAAGCTCGCCGAGGCCGATCGCAAGAAGAGAGTCGTGACCTCGGCGGCGACTGCCGACGTCTCGCTGGCGCACCTGACCAGCCCGGGCGTCGCGCTCGGCACGGTCGCGTACATGTCGCCCGAGCAGGCCCGCGGCGAGACCCTCGACGCGCGCACCGACCTGTTCTCCTTCGGCGCCGTCCTCTACGAGATGGCGACCGGCGCGCTGCCATTCCAGGGCGCGACCTCGGCGGTCATCTTCGACGCCATCCTGAACCGCGAGCCGCCGCCGCCCTCGCGGCTGAACTCGGTCACGCCGCCGGAACTGGAGCGCATCATCCACAAGGCGCTGGAGAAGGACCGCGAGCTGCGCTATCACGGCGCTGCCGAGATGCGCACCGACCTGCGCCGGCTCAAGCGCGACTCGGAGTCGAAGCGCACGGCCGTCGTATTGGGGCCGCCGGCGGCAGGGACTCGGGGATGGAAGCGCGTCGCCGGCGGACTCGCGCTCGTTGCGGTGATTGCGGCAGCGGTGCTGTTCGTGCAGTCACGCGCCGTCCCTGACCCTCGCGTCCTCCGTTTTAACAAGGTCACGGAAACCTCCGGCACCAAGGGGTGCCCGTTCTCCGCCGGAAACCTGATCTATTTCAACCAGGACGACGACGGCGGCGGCGCGGCCAAGTTGATGCAGGTCGCCACCACCGGCGGCGATCCGCTGACGATCCCGGTGACATTAGGTTCCGTGGGCGTTGTCGACATCTCGCCGACGGGCTCCGAGCTGGCCGTGTTCCCTCAGACCGGCGACGATGAGGTGCCGCTGTGGATCTTGCCGGTGCCGAGCGGTTCGCCGCGGCGCGCGGGCGGCATCGTCGCGCACGACGCGACGTTTTCCCCTGACGGCAGCCACGTCCTTTACGTCACCGGATTGAAGCTCTTCACCGCCAGGACCGATGGCAGCGACGTCCGCGAGATCCTGACGGGCTCGCAGTATGTCGATTCGCCGAGCTGGTCGATCGATGGCAGGATCCGCTATCGCCAGGGAGTTGCAGGCGGGAGGAGCGCCAGTTACTGGGAGACGGACCTGAACGGCGCGCAACCGCACGAGTTGTTCGGTGGCGCCACCGGCCTCTGCTGCGGGACCTGGACCGCCGACGGCAGCTATTTCCTCTACGGGTCGCGCAAGCCGGGCCAGGAAGGCATCTGGGCGGTCCGCGAGAAAAACGGGTGGTTCGGCGGCGCGGCCAACAAGCCCGTCCTGCTCTCGACCGGGCCGCTGGTGTACTGGTGCTCGGTCCCGAGTCGCGCCGGCAAGCAGATCTTCGTCACGGCAGAGCAGCCGCAAGCAGAGCTCATCCGCTTCGACGCCGCCTCCCGGCGATTCGCGCCCTTGCTCGGCGGGATCGCCGCCGAGTCAGCGAGGTTCTCGCGCGACGGCCAGTGGGTCGCCTACGTCGCGTATCCGGAGGGCGACCTTTGGCGCGCGCGGGCCGACGGGACTCAGCGGCTCAGGCTGACGGAGAACATGCGCACGCTGCTGGTTGACTGGGCTCCGGACGGAAGGACGATCTCATTCGTCACCCGCGATCCGACCATCTCGCTCCAGACTATCTCCATCGATGGCGGCTCACCCACGTCCTTGCCGATGGGCGATGCTCCGACCCTGGCGCACGCGTGGTCTCCCGATGGGAATCAGATCGTGCTGGGCGAGTGGGTCGGGACTGCCGCGCCCGTACTGCGCTTACTCGACCTCAAAACGCGCGTCGTCACGACCGTGCCCGGATCCGAAGGGCTCATCTATCCCATTTGGTCGCCCGACGGACGCTTCATCGCTGCCGAAGCCGAGACCGGTCCCCGAAAAGGCCCTTGGCTCTACGAAGTCGCCGCGCGCAAATGGACGCGGCTTCCCATCGACAACTTCAACTATTGGGCGTGGTCGCACGATGGCAAGGCCATTTACTTCGATACCTTGGGCGATCGCGCTGCGGTCATGCGCCTGCGGAATGGCGCGAAGCAGCCCGAGAAGGTCGCCGACCTCAAGGGTATCAGGCGCGCGCACGGAGCCTTTGGCTCCTGGTTCGGGCTGGGGCCCGGCGACGCCCCATTGTTGCTGCGGAAGACCGGCAGCCAGCAGATCTACTCGGTCGATTGGACCGCGCCCTAGCCCGTCGCGAGGGGTGCGTTGCCCAGACGAGATCGCGGAGAGGGAGGGAGTCGAAGGCCCTCTCTCCCCAAGATCAGTCTAGTAGTACTGGCGGAGAGGGAGGGATTCGAACCCCCGGTACCCGTCAGGGTACAGCGGTTTTCAAGACCGCCCGTTTCAACCGCTCACGCACCTCTCCAGCCCTCATTTTACGCGTTGCGGACGCATCCGCTGTGTACGCCCGCGGTGCCGGGCTACAGCGGCAGCGTGAAGGAGAACACCGACCCGCGTCCGGGCTGGCTCGCCGCCGCGATCGACCCTTGGTGCGCCTCGACGATGGCCTTCGCGATCGCCAGGCCCATGCCCGTGCCCTGGCTGTGCTCGCGCTGCTCGCGCCCGCGGTAGAACTTGTCGAACACCAGCCCGAGCTCCGCCGCGGGGATCCCTGCGCCGCGGTCCGCCACGCTCGTCACCACCCGGCCGTCCTGCTGCTGCGACGTGATCAGGATCGGCGAGCCCGCCGGCGAGTACTTCGCCGCGTTCTCCACCAGCAGCCGCAGCACCTCCTGGATGCGCTCGCCGTCCATGCGCGCCGGCGGCAGCTCCGGCGGCACCCGCACCTCCACCGGATGGTTGCGCAGGCACGCGCCGCACTCGTCCAGCGCCGCGTCGATCACGTCGCGCATCGGCCGCGGCTCCAGCCGCAGCTCCACCGCGCTCGCCTCCAGCGCCGCCATCTCCGTCACCTGCCCCACCAGCCGGTTCAGCCGCTCCGTCTCTTCGTTGATGACCGCCAGCAGGTCGCCGCGGTCCTCGGCCGAAAGGTTGCGGTCGCTCATCAGCCCGGTCACCGACGCTTTGATCGCGGTCAGCGGCGTCCGCAGCTCGTGCGTCAGCGAGTCGAGCAGCGCCGTGCGCAACTGCTCGCTCTGTCGCGCGGCCTCCGCGCGCCCCAGCTGCTCGACCGCGGCCAGCACCTCGCGGTGCCGCTGTTCCGCCATGTCGGCGCTGCGGCGCGCGCGCTCCGCCAGTTGGCTCGCCACCACCGCCACCACCAGGAACACGAAGAACGCCACCCAGTTGTGCGGGTCCGCGATGGCGAACGTCCCGTACGGCGGCAGGAAGAAGAAGTTGAAGCACGCCGCCGCCAGGAACGCCGTGAACACCGCGTAGCGCAGCCGCCATACCGCCGCGATCGCCAGCACCAGCAGCAGCAGGATGAGCGCCACCGTCACCGGATTCGCCGGCAGGACCTTGCGGAACACCGCGACCACCAGCGCCACCGCCGCCGCGCACAGCGCCACCCGCGCGAACGCGCCCGTCGGCTTCATGCCTCGCCTTGCTCCTCGGCTTCGAACCGGTAGCCCACCCACGGCTCGGTGGTGATGAAGCGCGGCGCGTCCGGCGCCACCTGCAGCTTCTTCCGCAGCCGGTTGACGAACACCCGCAGGTACTCCACCTGCTCGGTGCTCTCGCCGCCCCACACCGCGCCCAGCAGCGCGCGATGCGTCACCACCTTCCCCGGCTGCTGCGCCAGGAACACCAGCACGTCGAACTCCTTGGGCGTCAGGTGCACGACCTCGCCGCGCACCGTCACGCGCCGTCCCGCGCGGTCGATCACCAGCTCGCCGTGCTCCAGCGTCGAGGGCGCCTCCGCCGGAGGCTGCCGGCGCAGGTTGGCGCGCACCCGCGCCGTCAGCTCGTTCATCCCCACCGGCTTGGTGACGTAGTCGTCGGCCCCGGCGTCGAGCGCCTGCACCTTCGTCCGCTCCTCGCCCTTCACCGACAGCACGATGATGGGCAGTTGCGACGCCGCGCGGATCCGCCGGCACAGCTCCAGGCCGTCCATGCGCGGCATCCCCAGGTCGGTGATGACCAGGTCCGGCGTCCAGTCCTTCATGATCTCGAGCGCGCTCTCGCCGTCGTTCGCGACGCGCAGGTCGTAGCCGCGGGAGGTGAGCGTGGTCCGCAGCACGCGCGTGATCTGCGGCTCGTCGTCCACGATCAGGATGCGGCGATGGTCGGTGGCTTCCATCGGCGGCGCCGCCGGGCGCCGTCCCTATTGTCAGCTTGCCACGGCCCAAAGTCGATGCGGGCCGCCGCCGCCGCCGCCGTTTACGAATCGTTTATGGAACCTTTATCCGGGCTTTATGGCGCGCGCGATCCAATCAGGCTGTGACCGTATTCCACATCCTGCTCTCCGCCTTCTGCTGGCTGGGACTCGCCAGCCTGGTCGCCGGCATGCTGCTCGGCATCGGCGAATCCATCGTCGACTTCTGGCAGGTCTTCCTGGCGAAAGAGTAGCCGCGAGCCGCTCCTAGCCCGCCACCACCGACTGCATCAGCCGCTGCCACGCCGGGCTCATGATGAGCGCGATCCGCACCGGCACCGCCAGCACGATCAGCGCCGTTCCCCACAGGTACGCCGGGTGCACTTTCCCGCGCGTCACCTTGTCGTACACGATGCCCGCGATCGGGAACAGCAGCGTCAGGCTGTAGTAGCCCAGCGGACCGAGCGGCAGCACGCCCGGCCAGCGCGCCCACGCCGCCGTCATCAGGCAAGTCGACGCCAGCACCACCAGCCGCTTGTGCTTCTCCTTGTCGTTCCGCCACCAGAACGCCGCGGCGATGAAGATGGCGAACGTCGCGATGTCGCCCAGCGGCACCGCGAGGAATGCGAAGGGGTTTGCCCCCGGCGGCGCCGCGCCCAGCCGCGCTCGTTCGAACGCCGTCAGCACCCCGACCACGATCATCGTCGCCGCCAGCACGCCGCCGAAGATGCCCAGCTTGCGGTGCAGCGCGACGCGCCGCGTCGCCACCAGCGTCGTCTGCGTGATCAGCAGCACCAGCCACAGCGTGAACACCGCCGCGTGCACGTGCACCGCGGTCGAGTACGGCTTGCCGGAGATGGTGACGTTGCCGCCCAGCACCGGGTTCAGGTAGTAGGTCTTCGCGAAGCCGATCAGCGCGGTCAGCGTCATCGCGATCGCCATCCCGGAGTAGAAGACGCGGTCGCGCGCGGCCGGAGGAGCGAGCGGCCGGGAGGCCGCAGATGCGGTAGCCATAGCGGAACAGAAGATTAGCACGAGTTTAGAATGAGGTGATGCGGCGCGACCGATTCATGGAGCTGGTGGCCGAGGCCCTCGACTCGCTCCCCAGGGAGTTCCGCCGCCGCATGAAGAACGTCGCCGTGCTGGTGGAAGACGTCCCCGCCGAGCAGCGCGAGCGCGACCGCAACGCGCCCCCGCGCCCCCGCAACTCGCCGCCCCGCACCCTCGTCCTCGGACACTTCATCGGCACCGCCGCCACCGTGAAGAGCGTCTTCGCCATCCCCCACGGCCCCGACCACGTCATCCTCTACCAGAAGAACATCGAGGCGGTCTGCCGCAGCGAAGCCGAGATCCGCGAGCAGGTGCGCCTCACCGTCATCCATGAGGTCGGGCACTACTTCGGCATGAGTGAGGAGCAGCTCAAGGACGTCTAGCTCGAGGGAGCTTGTGCTGCTAGCGCCGGGAGACGCCGGGGCAGAACCCGCAGGAGCGCGGCAAGGTCGCCAGGCCCAGCAGTTGGATCCGCGGCGCCAGGTGCTCCTCCCGCTCCGGCTCCTCGCGCAGCAGGTCGGTCGATAGATATTTCTTGTTGTCGTCGGGGAACACGGTCACCACCACCGCGCCCGGCCCCATCTGCTCCTGCACCTTCAGCGCCGCCAGCAGGTTCGCCCCCGACGAGATCCCCACGCCCAGCCCCAGCTCCCGCGCCAGCTTCTGCGCCATCAGGATGGAATCCCCGTCCGACACCGCCACGATCCCGTCCAGCTGCAGCAGGTTCACGATCGGCGGGATGAACTCGTCCGAGATCCCCTGGATGCGGTGCTTGCCCACCTTGTGCCCGGTCGAAAGCGTCGGCGACTCCGCCGGCTCCACCGGATGCACCCGCACCCGCGGATGCCGCGAGCGCAGGTACCGCCCCACGCCCATCACCGTCCCGCCCGTTCCCACGCCCGCCACGAACGCGTCCGGCTTCAGGCCCGCTTCCTCGAGCTGCGCCAGGATCTCCGGCCCGGTGGTCGCGGCGTGCGCGTCCACGTTCGCCTGGTTCGAGAACTGGCGCGGCAGGAACGTCCCCGGCACGCTTCCCGCCAGCTCCTCCGCCATGCGGATCGCGCCCAGGAACCCGCCCGCCTCGCGCGTCACCGGCACCACCTCCGCGCCGAAGCTCCGGATCAGGTTCTTGCGCTCCTCGCTCATCCAGTCGGGCATGAAGATGGTCACCGGATGCCCCAGCGCCCGCCCGATGGCCGCGAACGCGATCCCGGTGTTCCCGCTGGTCGCCTCCGCGATGGTGTCGCCCGCATGGATCTCCTCCAGCGCGTACGCCCGCTCGAGGGTGTGCAGCGCCATCCGGTCCTTGATGCTGCCGGTCAGATTCAGATTCTCGCACTTGGCGTAGAGCGTGCGCGGCGCCCCGCGGTACCGCAGGTGGATGGCCAGCAGCGGCGTGTTGCCCACCAGCCCGCGCAGCGCGCGGCATTGCGCGTTCAACAGCGGCAGCGTCAGCACCGACACCATGGCAGCGTAGGTTAGGGGCTGCTGGGATGGCCCACAGTGACCGCCGTCACCCGCGCCCGTGACGCGGAAGACTCAAGACCAAGAGCCAAAAGCTAAGTGCCAGGAGCCGATCGCGAAGAAGACAAAAATCAGAAATCAAGAATCAGAAATCAAAAATCCTTCGTCCATCCCAGCTGCAGCGAGATGCGCCGCGCCGCGTCCTTCACCATCTCCGCGAAGCGATGCATGTCGGCGGCATGGAACTGCGTCACCGTCCCCGTCACCCCGATCGACGCCGTCACGCCCTGCGCCGAGAAGATCGGCGCCGCCACGCACCGGATCCCCACCGTCGACTCCTGCTCGTCCACCGCGTACCCGCGCCGCCGGATGTGCTCCAGGTCCGCGTGCAGCTTCGCCGGCACCGTGAGCGTGTGCGGCGTCCACTTCTTCAGTCCCTTCGCCACGATCCGCTGCAGCTCCTCCTCCGGCAGGTGGGCCAGCAGCGCCTTGCCCACCGAGGTCGAGTGCAGGTTCATCCGCTTGCCCGGCCAGGTGTTCATCTTCACGAACCCCGGCGCGTCCACCTTCGCGATGTACACCGCCTGCCCGTGGTCGAGCACCGCCAGGTGCGCCGTCAGCCCGCTCCGGTCCACCAGGTGCTGCAGGATGGGCAGCGCCACCTCGCGCACGTCCAGGCTCTCCACCGCGCGGCTCGCCAGCGACAGCAGCGCCAGCCCCAGCCGGTACTTGCCCGCCGGCTCCCGCCGCACGTACCCGCCCGCCTCCAGCGCCCGCAGGATGTAGCTGGTCGAGCTCTTCGGGATCTTCAGCTTGCGGCTCAGGTCGGAGTTCGACAGCCCCCCGGCCGACTTCGCGATCGCCTCCAGCATCCCCAGCGCGCGGTGCACGCCGATGGAGGGGGAGTCAGCGGTCTTGGAGGCTCGCGCCATGCCCTTGCCCAAACTTCTGTTCAGCTAATTGAACATACGTCTTGACCGCGCTCCCGTCCAGCCCCAGACTGCGGTCACGCATGAAGATGTGTTCAACATATTGAACACTCGTGCGGCACCAGGGCCCCGGGCCACATCTCACTGCTCCACGGGGAGGGCAGCGATATGCAGTCCGTTCAGACGACCAAGCGCCAGGCTGCGAACCTGCAGCGCGACTGGAACACCGACGCGCGGTGGCAGGGCATCACGCGCCCCTACTCCGCCGCCGACGTCCTGCGACTCCGCGGCACCGTCCGCATCGAGCACACCCTCGCCACGCTCGGCGCCGAGCGCCTCTGGTTCCTGCTGCACACCCGCAAGTACGTCCACGCCCTCGGCGCGCTCACCGGCAACCAGGCCGTCCAGCAGGTCCAGGCCGGGCTCGAAGCCATCTACCTCAGCGGCTGGCAGGTCGCCGCCGACGCCAACAACGCCGGCCAGATGTATCCCGACCAGAGCCTCTATCCCGCCGACTCCGTCCCCGACGTCGTGCGCCGCATCAACCGCGCGCTCCTGCGCGCCGACCAGATCTGGCACTCGGAAGGGAAGAACGGCATCCACTGGTTCGCGCCCATCGTCGCCGACGCCGAGGCCGGCTTCGGCGGCAACCTCAATGCCTTTGAGCTCATGAAGGCGATGATCGAGGCCGGTGCCGCCGCCGTCCACTTCGAAGACCAGCTCTCCTCCGTCAAGAAGTGCGGGCACCTCGGCGGCAAGGTCCTGGTCCCGACCAGCGAGTTCATCCAGAAGCTCATCGCCGCGCGCCTCGCCGCCGACGTCATGGGCACGCCCACGCTGCTCATCGCGCGCACCGACGCCGATTCCGCCGGCCTCATCACCTCCGACGTCGACCCGCGCGACCGCGACTTCCTCACCGGCGAACGGTCGCCGGAAGGCTTCTTCCACATTCGCGGCGGCATCGAGGCCGCCATCGCCCGCGCGCTCGCCTACGCGCCTTACGCCGACCTGCTGTGGTGCGAGACCTCGCATCCCGACCTCGCCGAAGCCCAGCAGTTCGCCGACGCCGTCCACGCCCGCTTCCCCGGCAAGATGCTCGCCTACAACTGCTCGCCCTCCTTCAACTGGAAGAAGAAGCTGAGCGAGCAGACCATCGCCGAGTTCCAGCCGCGCCTCGCCGACATGGGCTACAAGTTCCAGTTCGTCACGCTCGCCGGCTTCCACGCGCTCAACACCGCGATGTTCGAGCTCGCCGGCGCCTACCGCGACCGCGGCATGGCTGCCTACTCCGAGCTCCAGGAGCGCGAGTTCGCCGCCGAGCGCGACCACGGCTACGCCGCCGTCAAGCACCAGCGCTTCGTCGGCACCGGATACTTCGACGAGGTCGCGCAGGTCATCGCCGGCGGCCAGTCCTCCACCACCGCCCTCGCCGGCTCCACCGAGACCGCGCAGTTCACCGCCCCGGAACCGCAACGCAACACGCAGACTGTCTCGAACGTCGTCGTGTAGCCTTTCTCCGACGACCGACGACCGACGACGGTTGCGCCCCACCCCGTGAGCCAATAGGCTGGTGACTCCCATGCAAGGCCCCATGCTCATGACCGAGACCCTCCGGGTCGCCTACGACACCTTCCTCACCAACAAGGTGCGTTTCGCGCTCACCGCGCTCGGCATGGTCATCGGCACCGCCTCGCTCATCCTCGTCACCACCATCGGCCTGACCGGCAAGCAGTACATCCTCGGCCAGATCCAGGCCATCGGCGCCAACATGATCTACGCCTACCAGGAGGGCGGCGGCGCCGGCGTCACCTCCACCGCCGCTCCCGACCCGCTCACCGTCGACGACATGCTCGCCGTCCAGAACCAGGTCCCCGGCATCCAGGCCGCCTCGCCCATGACCGAGATGCGCGACCGCATCACCGTCCGCGGCGGCAAGGAGCGCGAGATCCTCGTGCTCGGCGTCTCCCCCGACTACAAGCAAGTCCGCAACCTCGTCGTGCTCGCCGGACGCTTCTTCGATGAAGACGACACCCGCGCCCGCGCCAAGGTCGCCGTCGTCACCCAGGAGTTCGCCAAGCGCATGTTCGGCTCCGAAGACGCCGCCGTCGGCCAAACGGTGAAGGTCACCAACCTCCCCTTCGTCATCATCGGCGTCTTCAAGGAGCGCGTGGAGACCTTCGGCCAGTCCGAGCTCGCCTCCGACACCGTCGTCATCCCCTACACCGTCGCGCGCTACTTCTCCGGCACCGACGCCGTACGCCAGATCTTCTTCTCCACCGCCGACGCCGGCGACGTCCCCCGCGCCACCGAGCAGATCAAGCAGATCCTCCAGTCCCGCCACCGCGCCGAGTCCGTCTACCGCGTCGAGAACCTCACCCAGCTCCTCCAGGTCGCGGACCAGACCGCGCAGGCCCTCACGCTGGTCCTGCTGCTGGTCGCCACCGTCACGCTCATCGTCGGCGGCGTCGGTATCATGAACATCATGTTCGTCACCGTGCGCTCCCGCACCCGCGAGATCGGCATCCGCAAGGCCATCGGCGCCACCAACCGCGCCATCCGCTGGCAGTTCCTCACCGAGGCCATCATCATCTCCGCCGCCGGCGGCGTCATCGGCACCATCGTCGGACTCGCCCTCCCGCTCTCCGTCCGCTTCTTCACCGCCTACCGCATCCCCATCTCCGGACTCTCCGCCATCATCGCCATCGTGGTGTCGTCCTTGGTCGGCATCATCTTCGGCACCGTCCCCGCCACCCGCGCCGCCCAGCTCGACCCCGTCGAAGCCCTGCGCTACGAGTAGCTGTACTTTCCATGAGTGTCATCCTGAGCCGCCCGCAGGCGGCGAAGGATCTCACCCGCGATCCATTCCCGTGAGTGTCATCCTGAGCCGCCCGCAGGCGGCGAAGGATCTCACCCGCGATCCCTTCCCATGAGTGTCATCCTGATCGCGTCCGCGCGAAGGATCTCACCCGGAACACTTTCCCATGCGTGTCATCCTGAGCGCGTCCGCGCGCGAAGGATCTCACCCGGAACTATCTCGGCCAATCCTCACTCAAATCCCGCCACTTCGGATTCTTCGCCTCCACCAGCGCCTTCTTCTTCGCCCGAGTCCAGCCCTT
>DATIBR010000011.1 GCA_035457425.1 Terriglobales bacterium | reverse complement strand
GTCCACGATGCCAAGAGCGAGCTCAGCGCGGTCGGCGTGGCAGGCCCGCAAGCCCCGGAAGTCTTGAAGAGACTCGGCCTCATCATCCCGTCCGAGACCCTCGCCATCTGCGATCAGCCGTGGCAAGGCGAGGATGTTTCGACGATCCGCATGGACGCCCGGGCCGCCGCATTCGAGATCTGGCTCTCGCCCGCGCAGGCGCCCGCGTCATGGAAGAGCGCGCTCGCCGCCGGCGCCACGCCTGTCGGCTTCGAGACGCGCGAGCTCGCGCGCGTCGCCGCCGGCATCCCCCGCTTCGGCGTCGACATCCGCGAGAAGGACCTGCCGCAAGAGACCGCGCAGGACCGCGCGCTCAACTTCAACAAGGGCTGTTACCTCGGCCAGGAGATCGTGGAGCGCATCCACGCGCGCGGCGCCGTCCACCGCTCGCTCACCGGTTTCGAGATCGAGCAAGGTGCGCCCGCGCCGGGCGTCAAGGTCACCGCCGCCGGCAGGGAGGTCGGCCAGCTCACCAGCGTCGCGCAGTTGCCCAACGGCCGCCGCACCCTTGCGCTCGGATACCTCCGCCGCGAAGCCGCCAAGCCCGGCACGGAAGTCGAGATCGAAGGAGCAAGAGCCAAGGTAAGCACTCTGCCGTTCAAGGATTGAGTCACTGGTTCACTGGTTCACTGGTTCACTGGCTCACTGGTGCATTGAGGGCGCGTTGGGTTTTCAATGAACCAGTGAACCAGTCAACAAGTCAAAAACGGATAAACGATGGCCGAAAAAGATAAATCGGATTTCGTAGTCAGCGATCGCCGCAAGTTCACCGCCGAGGGCGAGCTTCGCCCCGACGCCCCGATGGAAAAAGAAGAACCGCCGGCGCCGCCGCCTGTCGAACCGAAGGCCGCGGAGCAGCAGACCGCGCCGCCCGCGCCAGACGCCGCCGCCGCCGGGGAGCCCGGCGAGCCCCAGATGCCGCCTCCGCCCACCGACGAAGAGGCCGCCGCGCAGAAGTCCGCCTACGAGGAGTCGAACCGCCAGCTCAACGACCAGCTCAAGGAGCGCATGGGCGGCCGCGACATGAAGCAGTTCGAGATGACCTTCGAGCGCTTCGTCGCCTCGCTCTACATGACCGCGCTCCTGCAGCTCGGCATGGCCGCGCCCGAGGGCGAGCAGCCGCGCGTCGACATCATGGGCGCGCGCCAGTCCATCGACACCATCGCGCTCCTCCAGGAGAAGACCAAGGGCAATCTCACCGACAGCGAGAAGAACATGCTGCAGCAGGCGCTCTACGAGCTGCGCATGGCTTGGCTGGAGGTGATGAACGCCATCAACCGCGCCTCCACCCAAGCTCCCGGCGCGGGCGGCCCCACGGTCCCCAGCGGTCCTGGACCGACGCGCATCAAATGAAAGCCCTTCTCACCGTGCTCGGCAGTGGCACGTCGATGGGCGTGCCGACCATCGGCTGCGACTGCCGCGTCTGCACCTCGCCCGACCCGCACGACCGCCGCACCCGGCCCTCGGTGCTGCTGGAATTCGCCGATCGCCATGTCCTCATCGACACCACACCCGACTTCCGCTGGCAGGCCATCCGCGCCGGCATCCGCAAGCTCGACGCCGTCCTCTACACCCACGGCCACGCCGACCACATCCTCGGCCTCGACGACCTCCGCCCCCTCAGCTTCCGCCACCCCGGTCGCCTGCCGCTCTACGCCAGCGCGGAGGCCGCCCGCACCCTGCGCCGCATCTTCGCCTACGTCTTCGACGAGCAGAACGCCTACCCCAGCAAGGCCCAGGTGGATCTCCACCACTTCAACGGTGAGTTCCAGCTGTTCGGCGTGGACTTCCGGCCGGTGGAGGTGATGCACGGCGACGAGCCCATCCACGGTTTCCGCTTCGGCTCCGCCGCCTACCTCACCGACTTCAGCGACATCCCCGCGGCCTCCAGGCAGCAGCTCCGCGGCCTCGACGTGCTGTTCCTCGACGCGCTGCGCCACACGCCTCACCCCACGCATTCGACCGTCGAGAACTCGCTCAAGCTGGTCGAGGAGCTCGCGCCCAAGCGCGCCTTCTTCACCCACATCTCGCACGACCTGCCGCACGCCGAGACCAACGCTTCCCTGCCGCCGCACGTCCGCCTGGCCCACGACGGCTTGAGATTGGAGTTCGAGATATGAATTCACCACGGAGACACGGAGACACGGAGGGTTTGGAGCGGGCCGGCCGATCCGCGTTCATCCGCGTTCATCCGCGGTAAGCCTTTATGCAGGTCTTCCACAAACTCGAAGACGTTCCCGCCGGCTTCGGCCCGACCGTGCTCTCGGTCGGCAACTTCGACGGCGTCCACCGCGCCCACCAGCTCGTCATCAAGAAGCTGGCCGCGCGCGCGCAGAAGCTCGGCGCCAAGGCGATGGCCGTCACCTTCGAGCCGCACCCCACCCGCATCCTCCGCCCCGACGTCGCTCCCAAGCTGCTCACGCTGTTGCCGGAAAAACTCAACCTGCTCGAGCAGACCGGCCTCGACGCCATCCTCGTCCTCCCCTTCACCCGCGACCTCTCGCTCACGCCGCCGCGCGACTTCGCCATTGAGATCCTGGGGAAGCGCCTGAAAGCTAAAGAGATACATGAAGGCGCGAACTTCCACTTCGGGCACCAGGCCGAGGGCAACGTCGCGAAGCTCAAGGAGTTCGGCATGGCCGCCGGCTTCGACGTCGTCGTCTACCCCGAGCTCTTCTTCGGCCCCGACAGAGTCTCCAGCTCGCGCATCCGCGAGCTGCTGCGCCAGGGCAATGTCGCGCGCGCCCGCCGCCTCCTCGGCCGCGCCTTCAGCATCGTGTCCACTCCGGGTCGCGGCCGCGGTTACGGCCAGAAGTACACCGTGCCGACCATCAACCTCGCGCGCTACGACGAGCTCGTCCCGGCCGACGGCGTCTACATCACCCGCACCAAAGTGGGCGACGAGCTGTTCGACTCCGTCACCAACGTCGGCAACCGCCCGACGTTCGGCGTCGACTCCTTCGCCATCGAGTCCCATCTGCTGAACTTCCATCCCGTCGACGTCCTGGCGCAGACCCGCGTCGAGCTCTGCTTCCTCCATCGGCTGCGCGACGAGGTCAAGTTCCCGTCGGTCGACGCCCTGCGCGAGCAGATCGCGCGCGACGTCAAGCGCGCCCGCCGCTACTTCCGCCTGCTCGCTTTGAAGACGCTCTCCGACTAATGTCATCCTGAGCGCGCCGTGGCGCGCGAAGGATCTCACCGCCGACGCTCTCCCGTGAGCCGCTATAATCCGCCCTTCATGTCGACCGCCGCTCCGAGCCTGCTCACCGCGACACGCGACCAGCGCCGCACCCTCATCGCCGCCGCGCTCGGCTGGATGCTCGACGCCTTCGACGTCATGCTCTACTCGCTCGTCCTCGTCCACGTCATGCGCGACCTCGGCATGACGCAGAAAGAGGCCGGGCTGCTCAACACCCTCACGCTCGTCGCCTCCGGCATCGGCGGCCTGCTCTTCGGGTTCCTCGCCGACCGCATCGGACGCAAGCGCGCTCTCATGCTCAGCATCCTTACCTACTCGGTCTGCTCGTTCGCCTCCGGGCTTTCGACCTCGGTGCTGATGCTCGCCGTCTTCCGCTTCATCCTCGGGCTCGGCATGGGCGGCGAGTGGAACACCGGCGCTACGCTCGTCGCCGAGACCTGGCCCACCTCGCTGCGCGCCAAGGCCATCGCCATCGTGCAGAGCTCGTGGGCGATCGGCTTCGCCTTCGCCGCGCTCGTGGTGTGGCTGGTGATGCTGAAGTTCCAGTGGCGCGCGGTCTTCTTCGTCGGCGTGCTGCCCGCGCTCGTCATCCTCTGGATCCGCCGCGGCGTCCCCGAGTCGCAGATGTGGGAAGAGCAGCGCGCCTCCGGAACGCTCGCGCAGGCCACGCCCGAGGTCACCTTCGGCCAGCTCTTCGGCGGCGACTACGCGCCCCGCACCATCGCGCTCCTGCTGCTCAATTTTTTCGGGATGTTCGGCTGGTGGGGCCTGTTCACCTGGGTGCCCGCCTACTTCACGCTCGCGCCCGACCGCGGCGGCCTCGGCTTTTCCGACGGCCAGAAGACCGTGCTGCTGGTCATCCTGAACCTCACCGGCATGCTGCCCGGCTACGCCAGTTTCGGCTGGGTCGCCGACTGGATCGGCCGCCGCAAGAGCTTCATCCTCTATACCTTCATGGCCGCGCTGCTGGTGCCGCTCTACGCCTGGGCGCACAACTTCTGGCTGCTGCTGCTGCTCGGCACGCCCATCGCCTTCTTCGGCACCGGATTCTTCTCCGGCTCCGGCATCATCGGCAGCGAGATGTTCCCCACCTCCGTCCGCGCGCGCGCGCTCGGCTTCACCTACAACGGCGCGCGCACCCTCAGCTCCATCTCGCCCTTCGTCATCGGACTCATCGCCGACCCGGTGCAGAAGGGCGGCCTGGGCTACGGCGTCCGCGGCGGCTTCCTGCTCTGCGCGGTCTCGTTCCTGATGGCTTCCCTGGTGGCAACACAGTTGCCGGAAACGAAGGGCAAGCAACTCGACTGACATCTTGTGCAGGTAGGCGCAGGCGACTCGCCGGCGCCCGGCCACCGTGGACTGTGGACCGTGGACTGTGGACTAATCGTCTGGCGTGAGCTTCTGCACCGGCGCCGCCGAGAGCTGCACGATCACCGTCGCGGCCAGCACCACCAGCATGCCGGCGATCTGCAGCGGCGTCACCACCTCTTTCGCGAACGCCCACGCGAACCCGATGGCGAACACCGGCTCCAGGCAGCTCGTCACGATCGCCCGCGTCGCGTCCAGGTGCTGCAAGCCGGAGAAGTAGAGCGAGAACGGCACCAGCATCGAGGCGCACGCGAACACCACCAGGAACACCCACTGCGACGCGGTGTAATGCGCCGCCCAGACCTTCCACGGCGGGTTCACCACGAGCCAGAACAGCGCCGCGCCGCCCAGCGCGTACAGCACCACGAACCAGCGGTCGAAACGCTCCACTAGCGCCCGTCCCGCGACGTTGTAGAACGAGAAGGTCGCGGCCGCGAGCAGCGCCGCCGCCAAGATCGGAAGAGCACACGTCTGAACTCCAGTCACGTCGCA
>DATIBR010000010.1 GCA_035457425.1 Terriglobales bacterium | reverse complement strand
TAGGGACATGGGTTCAATCACTTAGCGGACTACGGAGGGGATCACGCAGGAAAGATTTACATCGCGGGGTGTCGTCCATGCCACGCGAAGAAAAAACAACCAAATGCCCGCCTGCGCCCATCTCACACCCGAAGCAAGATCGGGCCCGTAGTGTATGCGCAGTGCGAGATCAGGTCGTCGAGGGTTGGAGTTGGTGAGATCGGACGAACGGATCCAGTCGCCCTTTTTCCGCGTGGGTGAGCCCGTGCCCGAGAGCGGCGTCTACCGCGTATTTCACTCGGAGCACCGCGTGAGCCATGAAGTCACGCTGGTGGGCGGGCAGGACTTCCCGCGCTGCTCGCACTGCGGCAACGACGTCCACTTCGAAATGCTGCACTCCGCGCCCGAGATCGACCAGGACCCCAACTTCAGCACCCGTCGCCTCTACGAGATCCCCCATCCCGAAGACGCGCACGAGCGGGGCGAGAAGATCGCCTAAGCGCTCCCCTCCCAGCGGGTCAGATTCATTTTGAGCGAGCTGTGGTGTCGCGCAGGCGACGGCTAGCGGGCGGCGGCGCGCTTCCGGGCGCGATCCGATTCTTCCTTCAGCCGGATGAACCACAGGTACAGCTCGTCGGCCTTGCGGATGTCTTCGGCCAGCACGCGCGCGTCGGCGCAGTTGATGACGGCGTTCTCGTTGTGCCTGGTCTGCAGCACCTTGGAGATCTGGTAGAGCTCGTCGACCTTGGAGTGCATGATGCGCAGGTCGGCGATCAGGCGGATCTCGTCCACCGTCATCTGCGAGTTGGACGAGGCGGAGTGGCGGCCGCCTTTCATCGACTTGATCATGGCCGGCTATTCTACGACAAACCAGGGTTCCTCGTGTGACGAGGCATTTACCATGAAGTAACCCCACGGTGGAAAGCGCGCGACCTCGCGCTTCCGGCGGCCCGCAAACACTGCTAACATCCGCCGCGTCTTCCCTCCTATGGCGACACCCGGGCCCGCGATCGGCGAAGTCATCGGCGACTACCGCGTCCTGCGCAAGCTGGGCGAGGGCGGCATGGGCGTGGTGTACCTGGCCGAGGACACGCGGCTCGGCCGCCGGGTGGCGCTGAAGGCGCTGGCCCGCGACTACGCCGGCGACCTTGAGCGGCGGCGGCGCTTCCTGAACGAGGCGCGCGCGGCCGCCGCCTTCAACCACGCCAACGTCGCCGCCGTCTACGAGCTGGAAGAGCGCGGCGACGACGTCTTCATCATCTTCGAGTTCGTGGAAGGCCACACCCTGCGCGCGCTGGTCGAGACCGGCGGCGCCGCGCTCGAGCAGCTCCTCGGCATCGCGGTCCAGGTGGCCGCCGCGCTCGAAGCCGCCCACGCCAAGGGCATCGTGCATCGCGACCTCAAGCCCGAGAACGTGATGCTGTCTTCCTCCGGCGACGTGAAGGTGCTGGACTTCGGCCTGGCCCGCTTCGACTCGGGCGTGCTCGGCGGGATGTCGGCCACGCAATCCTTCGGCCTCACCCAGGCCGGCACCGTGATGGGCACGGTCGGCTACATGTCGCCCGAGCAGCTCGAAGGCCGGCCCACCGACTTCCGTTCCGACATCTTCTCCTTCGGCGTCCTGATGTACGAGCTGGCCGCGGGCACGCATCCCTTCGCCGGCGCGACCCCGGCTTCCACCATCGCCAACGTGATGACGCAGGAGCCGCCGCCGCTGACCGCGACCGGAGCGCTCCACCCCGCCGAGCTGGAGCGCATCGTGCGCAAGTGCCTGCGCAAGTCGCGCGACGAACGCTACCAGTCCACCCGCGAGCTGCTGGTGGACCTGAAGAACCTCAAGCGCGATTCGGGCTCGTCCCAGGTGCTGACCGCGCCGCTGCGCGCCACGCCGGAGGACGAGAGCAGCCTGTTCCGCGCCGTCGCCGCGCGCGCCGGTGTCACCCCGCGCCGCTGGTGGGAGCTGCACCAGCTCTTCGTCGTCTTCCTCTACACGCCTCTGGCACTCTGGCTCGCGTTCCAGGGCTCGACCTCGCTGAGCGCCGCGCTCAACACCGGCCTCGCCGGCAACTGGCACGGCTGGGGAAAGCTGACCGAAGCCGTCGCTTCCGGAAAGGGCACCGCCATCTGGATGGCCGCCGGCCTGCCGCTCTACATCGGCCTGACTTTCTTTCTCGTCATCGCCGCGGTGCTGCGGCTGTACTCGATCGTGCTCGCCATGTTCCTGCCCGCCCGCCTGCAGGAAGACGTGGTCAAGATGCGCGCCGCTCTGCGTCCCATCGAGAGCTTCGCCGGCATGATGCTGGCCTTCGTCGGCTTCCTGCTGTTGCGGACCGGCAGCGGCATCGTGCTCGGCTCCATCCTCGCCGCACTCGGTGCCATGGCGCTGTTCGCCGTCGTCACCGTGGAGCCCGTGATGTTCCACGCCGCCTTCCCGCAGGTCGAGCAACCGCGGCGAGATCCCGCGGCGGCGAAAGCGCGCATCCTGGCGGGCCTCCAGGCGATGTTCGCCCTGGTCTACGCCGGACTAGGCATCGCCGCCTCGCACATGCTGCAGGAGTCGCTTACCGGCGCGTTACGCATGCCCAACCCGCAGGCCACCACGACGGCCGTCGTGGTCGTGGTCATGACGGGGTTCTTCCTGTGCGCCGCCTCGGCCGTCGGCCTCCTCACGCGGCCCGCGGAAAAGGCTCGCACCTTCCGGCGCTTCTTTCCGGCGTTCGCAGCCGCCAACATCCTCGCCGGCATCGCTTTGGGCGCGGCCACCGTACCGCTGCTGAATTCGTTCCTCCTGTTATTCATTGTGGCCATTGCGGTCGTGCCCGTGACCTTCTATGAGCGCCGGCTCGCGCGCGAGCTCGCGCCTCCGGAACCGCATGCCCCATCAGACTTCTCTTCCCGTCGCGACCAGGCCTGGTGGCTGCTTCATCAGCTCGCCAATCTCCTCGTGCTTGCGCCCTGGGTCGGGTACTGGGGGAGTCTCACGCGGGGCTACTACCCGCCCTTCGGCAAGCTCGCGTTCTTTCTGCTGGTGCTGCTGGTGGGCGCGCGCTGGTCGCTGCACTTCGTGCTGATGTGCGTCTGGACGGGGCACCGCCCCGGCGTGGCCGCGACCTGGCGGCGGGTGTCGGGCCCGCTGCGCTACACCGGCTTCGGCATCGTCGCCACCATGCTGACCGAGGCAGCCATGGCCGCCGCGAACGACCAGCTTGTCTTCGGCTCCCTGCTCGGCGCGCTCGCCATGGGCGGCCTGGTCAGCGTGCTCTACATCGAACCGCTGCTGATCCCGCCCGGCATGCCGGCGGAAGACGCCGCCGGCACTTCCCGCGTTTGACCGTTTCCTTGTCCGCCGTTTAGCATGAGGGGTTGGTCGGCGCCCGGCGGAGCTGCTAGAACGAGCTGCTACGGGCGTTTATCGTTTCCCCGCGCGCGATTCCGGTACACTAGGCGGTTTAACGCCGACATCAGGAGAGACTAGATTCCCATGGCAGCCGTTGAAGAGAAGGTAAAGCAGATCATCGTCGAGCAGCTGGGCGTGGATGAGGGCGAAGTCACCGCCAACGCGTCGTTCGTAGACGACCTGGGCGCCGACTCGCTCGACACCGTCGAGCTCGTCATGGCGTTCGAAGAGGCGTTCGACATCGAGATCCCCGACGAGGACGCGGAGAAGATCCGCACCGTCAAGGACGCCGTCGACTACATCGACAAGCACGCCAAGGGGAAGTAACGTTTGGCGCGTCGCGTAGTCGTCACCGGCCTGGGGCTCATCTGCGCGGTCGGTAACAGCACGGAAGAGGCGTGGAAGAACCTGCTCGCCGGGCAGAGCGGCGTGCACAAGATCACGCAGTTCGACGCCTCCGCCTTCGCCTGCCAGATCGCCGCCGAGGTCCGCAACTTCGATCCGCTGCAGTTCATCGAGAAAAAAGAGCTCAAGAAGATGGGCCGCTTCATCCACCTGGCGCTCGCCGCCACCGAGGAAGCGGTGAAGTCTTCCGGGCTCCAGGTCACGCCGCAGAACGCGGAGCGCGTGGGCGTGCACATCGGCTCCGGCATCGGCGGCTTCGACGTCATCGAGCGCGAGCATCGCAACCTGCTCGAGGGCGGCCCGCGCAAGATCTCGCCGTTCTTCATCCCCGCCGCCATCGTGAACCTCGCCGCCGGGCACGTGAGCATCCGCTGGGGTGCGAAGGGGCCGAACGAAGCCACCGCCACCGCCTGCACCACCTCGGCGCACTCCATCGGCGACGCCATGAAGATCATCCAGCGCGGCGCGGCCGACGTCATGATCGCCGGCGGCACCGAGGCCGCGATCACGCCCATGGGCATCGGCGGCTTCGCTGCCATGCGCGCGCTCTCCACCCGCAATGACGAACCCGAGAAGGCTTCCCGCCCCTGGGACCAGGGCCGCGACGGCTTTGTCGTGGGCGAAGGCGCCGGGATCCTGATCCTGGAAGAGCTGGAGCACGCCAGGGCGCGCGGCGCCAAGATCCTGGCCGAGCTCGTGGGGTACGGCATGAGCGGCGACGCCTACCACATCACCCAGCCCGCCGAGGGCGGCGAGGGCGCGGTGCGCGTGATGAAGAACACGCTCGCCGACGCCGGCGTTCCGCCGACCGTCGTCGGCTACGTCAACGCGCACGGCACCTCCACGCCGCTGGGCGACAAGCAGGAGTCGCAGGCGGTGAAGGGCGCGTTCGGAGAGCATGCCAACCAGCTGGCGGTCAGCTCCACCAAGTCCATGACCGGACACCTGCTGGGCGGCGCCGGCGGGCTCGAGGCCGGCATCACCGTGCTCGCGCTGCGCGACCAGGTGCTGCCGCCCACCATCAACCACGACAACCCGGATCCCGAGTGCGACCTCGACTACGTGCCCAACAAGTCGCGCAAGGCGACCATCGAGTACGCGCTCTCCAACTCGTTCGGCTTCGGCGGGACGAACGGCTCCCTGCTGTTCAAGGTGTGGAACGGATAAGCTGCTGTTTGGCTTTTGGTCAAAAGCGAAGAGCCAATAGCCAAGAGCGGTTTCATTCCGCGGCGGGCAGCACTTCGCACACTTCCGTGAGCTGCTTGTGCTGCTCGCGCGTCAGCCCCACGAACTCAAAGCCCACGCGGCTGCGCCGGCGGTGGCGCACGTCGGCGTGCACCTTCATCGACTCCAGCGACGGCAGGCTCAGGTGCAGCAGCACCGGCTCGCCCGGCGCCAGGTCGCCGTGCACCTTGGCGCCGAGGCCTTCCGAGCTGATGTCCTCGCACACCGCCTGCAGCAGCACCGGCTGTCCGCTGCGGATGGTGACCACGGAAAGGCCGACGTCGAGCCCCGCGCGGATGCTCTGCCGCGCGCGCGGCAGTGTCTCCTCCGGAGCCGGGGCCGGGGCCGCCGGTTTGTCCGAGGTCGCCACGGCGGCAACGACCTCCTGCACCGCCCCCACGCGCCCTCCCGTACTCTTCTTCTTCTTGCTGGAGCGCGATTGGATCGCGGCGTGCGGGTCTTCTGCCGCCACGCGCCCGCGCTCCGCCAGCCAGTTGACGAGCGCGCCCTGCGCGCTGTCGGCCATCGAAGTGAAGTGGACGCCGACGCGCCCGTGATCGTCGGCCCAGGTGATCTCGCCTTCCGCCTCGAGGGGCTGCGCATGGCCAGGGAGCAGGAAGCGCGCGCGCAATTGGCCGCGCCGCTCGGTGTACTCGCTCAGCCGCAGCGCCATGCCGCCCTCGCTCAGGTCCAGGATCTCGGCCGTCTTGTTCGGCGCGCCGGTGAACATGAGCGTCGCGGCCACGTCCTCCAGGTTGTGACGGAAGTGGCGGCGGCGCTCCCGCATCATCAGGCCGTGCGCCGCGCGCAGGCTGGTCTTGGTCTTCTCGATCGAGAGCGGCTTGTAGAGGATGAAGCCCGCGCCGAAGGTGAACGCCTCCTTCACGCTCGTCATGCCCTCGAGGATGGCGAACGAGACCGCGCGCTGCCCGCCCGGGCTTTCCTTGATGTCGCGCAGCAGGTCGGCGGAGCGCTCGATCGCCCCGTCGACGAAGACGCCGTCGAAGCGCCGCGTCACCAGGTGACGCGCCGCATCATCGCGCGAGGCGCACAGCTCCATCGCGATGCTCATCTCGCCGAGCAGGACCTGCAGGACCTTGACCGTCCGCTGATCGGCGCTACAGACCAGTGCGTTGAGTTGGATCTCCATGGGCAGCCCGGGAGGCTTCTCCGATATTACAAGCACGCCTTTTCGCGGCAACAAAAAAACCGGCCCTACATCTGACGAAAGTAATCTTACGAAGGTAATCGAAAAAAAGGGGCCCGGCCGAAGCCGGACCCCGCAGCGTTGGTGAGGGTTAGCTCTTCGTCTTCTTGGACGTCTTCGTGCTGCTCTTCGCGGCCTTCGCGTGGCAGCTCTCCGACACCATGTTCACCTTGGTGGCGTTGAAGGTCCTGGACTTCGCGTCCGCGCCCTTCTCCCAGGTGCCGGTCAGCTTCACTTTGTGGCCCACGTGACCCGCCAGGTCCTCGCTGCTGGTGACCGGGACGTCCTTCGACCCCTTCTTCACCATGTAGGAACCAGCCGAGCCTTCCACGCAGCCGGTCAGGCTGGCGGTCTTGGGGGCCGCGGGCGCCTTCGACGACGACTTGCTCTTGTCGGAAGCGTACAGGCCGAGCGACAGTGCAAACACGAACACAGCGATCATCAACTTCTTCATACTGTTCTCCTTGTGGGCATCCGCCTCGGCGGACGCCGGAAAATAGGTGGACGCAGCCGCTCACCGCGCGAGCGCGGGAGCGAGTGGGACTGATTTGCGTCTAGAGGACGGGCGCGGGGTCGGGCAACTGGGCGCGGGCGCGCGGGATGGCTTCCTTGTGGAAGCGGGTGCGCGCCACCGGGCGCTCGCATGCCGCGCGGGCGTGGCCGGTACCAGGGAGGGAAGTCGGAAAAGCGGTCGCGACGGCCGGGGTCTCGGCGGTCGGATGCTGCGGCTGTGCCTGGACGGCGCGACGGCGAAGGTCGCTCGCGTCGTCGTCATCCTCGGCGTCGCACGCGTCGAACGCTGCGGCGGTGGCGAGGAAGGCGTCGCTCTGCTCGCAGTCGAGGACGCGATAGACGTCCGCGGCCGCGGCGCGCTCGCACGCCGAGGCCGTCGCGCCCTCCATCGGGGAGGGCACCGCGCTCAGCAATGCCAGCAGTAGGACAGACAGGTGCATCGACGTACCCTTAGATGATAGCCGCCGCCCCTTGGGTGCGCAAATTCGGGTGCGCAAAGAAGAAGGGCCGGCTCCGGGCGGCCCTGGGGTTACGGCGACAGCCGCTATTCGTTGTCGTCGTCCGGTTCCCGCAACTGCTTTTCTTTCAGCTCTTTATGCTGCTGCTTCAGCTCTTCCTGCTGCCGCTTGAGCTCCTGCTTCTGCTTCTGCATATCCTGCTTCAGCTTGGTCTTGGCCTTCGACATCTCTTTCTTGACCTGGTCCTTGTTCTTGTCCCACTCGACCTTCGCCTTGAGCATGGCCAGCTCCATGGCCTCGGGGCCGATGGCGGCCAGCTCGTCGAAATCGAAGTCGAGATCGAGGTCGAAGTCGGGAAGCACGATGCGGTTGCGGTTGGACGATTGCTTCTTGTCCGGCAGGGTAAGGGTGAGCGTCTGCTCGCGCTTGTCGCGCACGATGCCGACCGGCACCTTGCCGCTCTTGTTGCGCAACGCGCTGCGCCAGTCGCCGCGGTCGCCCACCGGCTCCTGCTCCACCTTCACGATCACGTCGCCCGCCTTGAAGCCCGCGCTCTCGGCCGGCGAACCCTTCTCCACCGAGCGCACCAGCAGGCCCTCGCCGTTCTTCACGCCGAAGAACTCGCCCAGTTGCGTGGTCAGCGGCTCCAGCACCAGCCCGACGCGGCTGGTGGACGTGGTGGTGACGTAGATCTCCGGGATCTCGATCATGCGCGGCGCGTCGGGCGCGCGCGGCGTCCGCGGCATCACGATGCGCGGCTGCACCCAGGTCTTGTAGACCATCTTCTTGTCCGCCAGCGTGACCGAAAGATTCTGCTGGTTGCCGTCGCGGCTGATGGTGAGCTGCACGGTGCGGCCCGGCGGCGTCTCGCGGATCATCCGCCGCAACTGCTCCACGCTTCCCACACCCTGCCCGTTGAACTGCAGGATGACGTCGTGCTCCTTGAGCCCCGCCTTGCCGGCCGGGGCGTCGTTGTCCACCATCGTGATCTCGACGCCCGCTTCCGACTTCAGCTTCAGGGCCTGCACGCGGTCCGCCGTCACGTCGTCCACGTCCACGCCCAGGTAGCTCTGCCCTTCTCCCGCCCACGCGGCCGACGCAAGGACCAGCACCGCGAGGACGGCGAAGAATCTGCTGCTAGGACTGCGCATGATCGTTCTCCTACTTCCCTTTCCTGAACTCGATGTTCCCGATGGTGGTCGAGGCCTTCAGGAATGGCCCGCCGCCGTTGATCGTGCCTTCCGCCCAGATCGTCTTGGGCGCTCCCCAGTCGCCATCGCCTTCGCTGGAGATCTTCAGCTCCGAGAAGTCGCTGCGGATCTTGTGACCGTGCGCTTGCTCGATGGCTGCCCGGATGTTCACTCCCAGGTTAGACGGGAGTACCACGATGATGTCACCCGCGGTGGTCTCGAATCGCGAATCGCTGAACGCGCTCCTCGGGCCCACGAACTCCACGAAGATCGACCCCCCGGCGGTCTCCGCCTTGGCGCCGCCCTTCACCTGCATCAGCTTGATGGAGCCGCCGGCGGTGTCGGCGTCCACGCGCCCGCCCGACGAGCCCAGCCGGATCGAGCCGCCCGCGGTCGAGAGCTTCGCGATGCCCGCCACGTCGCCCACGTCGATGTTGCCGCCCGCCGTCTCCGCCGTCAGGTCGCCGCCGATCTGCTGCGCCCGGATCGAGCCGCCCGCCGTATCGAGGTACGCCGGCGCCTTGATCGTCCCGACGTCGATGGAACCGCCGGAAGTCTCCGCGCGCGTGAAACCCGCGGCGTTCCGGATGGTGATGGAGCCGCCTGAGGTCTCGACCTTCACGTCCGCGCCCGCCGAGCCCACGTCGATCGAGCCGCCCAAGGTCGAGGCCACGATGCTGCCGCCGACCTGGTCGAGCGCGATGGAGCCGCCCATCGTCTCCAGGTCCACGCGGCCCCAGATGTTGCTGGTCGCGATGCCACCGCCCTGCGTGCGCACGAACACCAGCTGCACGCCGCGCGGCACCTGGATGTCGAAATCCACCGACGCCCGCCCGTGCGTCGATTCGCATTGCCCGCGGAACGCGGCCACCTCGCCCGTCGTCCACGCCGCGATCTTGAACTGCTCGAAGCGCCGCTTCGCCGCTTCCTCGCTGCCGCCGTAGACCTTCTTGCGCAGCGTGTAGCTCACGTTGCCGCGGTCCGCGCCCGTCACCCGCACCGAGCCCGCGTCGGTCGAGACCTTGATGATCTTCGCCGTCGGCAGCTCGCCCGTCGTCTGCTGCACCCAGGCGTTGCCTTCGCGAGAGATGTTCGAGGAGCTGCCTGCCGGCGTCTCGCCCAGCCCGCCCATCTGGTCCCACGACTGGTCCGGGGCCGCGGAATACGACTGGTCGGCCACGCCCAGCGTCGCCGCCAGCGCCAGCACTGCTCCGAGTTGAAAGATGCGCTTCACTTGTCCGTTACAGCCTTTCTCTCCGGTCGAAAACCCTTAGTCCATCTCCGGCGCTTGCGCCAGGATGCGCTTCGATTCGTTCTTGATGAAGTTGTTCGGATCCTTGTCGGCGAGCTGCATCAGCACCGCGCGCACGCTCGCGTCCTGCTTCACCTGCCGGATCACGTTGAGCGCCTGCGTGCGCACGCCCGGGTTGGAGTCGCCCATCAGCGCCTCCAGCATCGCGTCGCGCACCCGCATGTCTTCCTTCACGTACGGCTTCAGCGCTTCCAGCGACTTCAGGCGCACGCCCACGTTCTTGTCGTAGCGCAGCGCGTAGATGAGCGCCTCGCGCACCTTCGAGTCTTCCGGCTTCTGCGTCAGCAGCGCGACCGAATCCATGCGCACGCCCGAGTTCGTGTTGTTCCGCGCCGCGAACAACAGCAGCTGCTGGATGGCCGGGTCGTCGAGCGAACCCTCCGCCTGCGCCGGCGTCAGCGTGCTGTAGTTGATGTGCACCTTGTTCGACCCGGGCTCCTGCGTGATGCCGCTGATCGACGCGATGGCAGGCTGGTCCGGCGCCGGTCCCTGCGCCGTCGGAGTCGTGATCGTCCCGCCCTTGCGCAGCATCGCGTAGGTCGTCATCACGCCGCCGGCGAATCCGAAGATGAGCAGCGCCACCGTCAGCGCGGGCGCCAGCTTCACCTGCTGCAGCCACCCGGCAACATCGAACGCGAAGCGCGACCAGCCGCCCGACTGGTGCGCGGTCTCGAGCGCTTCCTGCAGCCTCATGCGCGAGGCCGCCAGCAGGTTCGGAGAGGGCTCCTCGACCGCCACCGCCGACATCGTCATCTTGAAGTCGCCCGCGGCGGCCAGCTCCCGCTTGCACGCCGCGCAGCGCTCCGCGTGCTGCTCCACCTCGTGCCGCTCGGCGTCCGTCAGCTCGTCGTAGATGTACAGCGCCGCGTTTTCCTTCACCCAATCGCAGTTCATGGTCTTACCTCATCGGCGCGAGCGAAGCCCGCAGCTTCTGCGTCGCGCGGAACAACGTGTTCTTGGCCGTCTCTTCGGTCGTGTTCAGCATTTCGCCGATCGTCCGCAGTTTCAGGCCCTGGTAGTGCTTCAGCTCGAACACCATGCGCTCGCGCGGTGTGAGCCGCCCGAGCGCGTGTTGGATCTTGCCGCCCAGCTCCCGGCGCATCAGGTCGTGCTCCGGGTTGGCGTGCGCGCGCGCGTCCTTCACCTGGTCGAGCACGCTGTACTCTTCGCCGTCCGAGTCCGTGACCACGCCCGAGTCTTCCTTGCGCACCTGGCGTTTCCGGATGTGGTCGAGACACAGGTTCGTCACGATCCGGTACATCCAGGTGTAGAACGAACACTCGAAGCGGAAGCTCCCGATGTTGCGGTACGCCTTCAGGAACGCTTCCTGGTAGATGTCTTGTGCGTCCTGCTCCGACCCGGTGAGGTGGAGCGCGAGGCGCAGGACGCTGCGGTCGTACTGGCGCACGAGTTCTTCGAACGCTGCGCGGTCGCCGCGCTGCGCCCCTCGGATCAACAGGCTGTCGTCTGCGCGATTCAGGGCCTGACTGACCATGCGCCCCCGCACTGCGGGGAGAGATTTGGGACCGCGAGCGCCAACCGCCGTCAAAATCATGGCTTCGGCCGGCATGCTTCTCCTGACTTCGTCCTACCTCTTCGAGCCCTTCGCCTAATCCCAACAAGGGGCTCGACTTACACCTCTAAGAGACGTGTCAGAAGCGGTTCCGTGAGCAAGCCGGATTATAGTTTATGTGGATTTGGCAGACGGCTTGCATCCGGGCCGCATCTATCCACCTCGATGAGGGTAGGCGCCGGCGACTCGCCGGCGCGGCAAGGCGTGAAATCCACTGAAAACAAACCGCTTACGGACGTCGTCGTTATCGGCGCCGGCGCCGCCGGCTTGGTCGCCGCCGGCGAGCTCTCCCGCGCCGGCCTGAAGGTCGGGAGTTCGTTCACGGACGGCCGCCGGAGATCTTCGACCTGGCAAGACCCGCGCGCATCGAGGTCGCGCCCGTCACCGGCGAGATGTGGGTGAAGCGCGCCGGGCGCCTCGAGCAGGACAACGACTTCTTCGCGGAGGTGGACGCCATCCTCGCCAAGATGAAGAAAGGTGAGCGCGACCGCAGCTTCCAGGAGTTCGTCGACGAGTGCTGCCCGCAGGGATCCGACGCGAAACGCTGGGCCATGCAGTACGTCCAAGGCTTCCACGCCGCGCGGCCCGAGCGCATCGGCGTCTGGGGGTTGATCGAAGCCGAGGAAGCTTCCGAACAGATCGATGGCGACGCGCAGTTCCGCGTCCTCAACGGATACTCGCTGCTGGTCGAGCACCTGCGCGCGCAGCTCGGCCCGGCGTGCCACCTTCACCTGCACGCCATCGTCGAGCGCGTGACGTGGCGCCGCGGCCAGGTGGAGGTCGCGCTCACCCACGGCCAGACCCTGCGCGCGCGGAAGGCGGTCGTGACCCTGCCGCTCGGCGTGCTGCAAGCCGGCAGCGTGCGCTTCGACCCGCCGCTCGCCTCCAAGCAGCGCGCGCTCGCCTGCCTCGAGATGGGCGCGGTCGTCCGCGTCGCGCTGCGCTTCCGCGAGCGCTTCTGGGAGAGCGTGAAGGACGCCGCCGGCAAGTCGCTCGCCGAACTCGGCTTCCTGTTCTCCGAAGACCCGCACTTCCCGACCTGGTGGTCCCAGCTCCCGGCGCGCACCGCCGTGCTGACGGCGTGGTCCGCCGGGCCGCGCGGCGAGCAGAACTCCGGCCTCTCGCACGACGCCCTCTCGCGGCGCGCCCTCGACTCGCTGGCCTCCCTCCTGGACTTTGACCGCGCCCGCCTGGGCGCGCTGCTGCTCTCGGCGCACGCGCACGACTGGCAGTCGGACCCGTTCGCGCGTGGCGGATACAGCTACCTCGCCGCCGGCGGCGAGGGCGCCGAGCGCGAGCTCGCCGCGCCCCTCGACGACACGCTCTTCTTCGCCGGCGAGGCCGCCAACTTCGAAGGCCACAACGGCACCGTCAACGGCGCCATGATGACCGGCTACCGCGTCGCCCGCGAGCTCCTGGAAAGGCTCTAGACACCTACGTAGCCCGGCACGTCAGTGCCGGGACTATCGCACCCGTCACGCACCTTGAGTCGGCTTTAGCCGACGGCACTTGCTCCGTCGTCTATACTTCAGGCCCTCTCATCCCGACGCAGGAGAATCTCCATGAGAGCCGCGCTCGCTCTGCTCGCACTCGCTTCCGTCGCGCTCGCGCAAACCACGCCCGCGCCCGCGAAATCCCCAACGCAACCCAAGACTGCCGCCGAGCAGTTCAAGAACGTCAAGGTGCTGAAGGACGTCCCGGCGGACCAGTGGTTCGCGACCATGGCCTTCGTCGCGGGCTCGCTCGGCGTCGGCTGCGATCACTGCCACGTCACCACCGCGTGGGAAAAAGACGACAAGCCTGCGAAGCTGCGCGCCCGCGAGATGATGCAGATGGTCCGGCAGATCAACGCGCAGAATTTTCCCGACCAACCCAACCGCGTCACCTGCACGACCTGCCACAACGGCTCGACCAAGCCGGCCCGCTCGCCGGCAGTCGCGCTCGCCGGCTGGACGAAGGAGTACGCCGCCGCAACGGCGCCCAGGAAAGAAGCTCCGGAAGCCCCGCCCACGGCCGACCAGGTGCTCGCCAACTACCGGCTCGCCATCGGCGGAGCGAACGTCGCGCGCGTGCAGACGCGCCAGTATTCCGGCACCGTCACCAGCTACAACGCCCGCGCCGAAGGCCCGCGCTCGCTCGAACAAGACGTGCTCATCGCGGGCGACAAGGTGCGCGTCGAGGTCACCGAAGCACAAGGCAACACGCTGGTCGTCTACGACGGCCGCAGCGGCTGGGTCCAGACGCCGAAGGAATCCCACGCCATGGCGCCCGCCGAGATCGAGAACATCCGCACCAACGTCCTCGGCAACCTGCGCGTCGATTACCTGCCCGCGTTCACGCAGGCTGTCCTGCGCGGCGAAGACAAGGTGCGCGGCGCTGCTGTCTGGGCCGTCGACCTCACGCTCTCCGACGGCAAGACGGAAACGTATCTCTTCGACCAGGAGAGCGGCCTGCTCCTCCTGCGCCGCGCCACGCAGACCAGCGCTTTCGGCAAGTTCCCCGCCGAGACCTGGTTCATGGACTACAAGGACGTCGGCGGCGGCGTCCGTATTCCCTTGACCATCATCACCGCCAACGTGAGCCACGGCATCGTCCGGCGCTACGACGAGATCCGCGTCAACGTGCCGGTGGACATGAAGAAATTCACCCCGCCCGCCGGCGCGACCGGCACCGGCGACTAGCGCAAAACAGAAAGAGGCGGGCTCTTCGCCCGCCTCTTCACACGTCGAAAACCCTTACTCCGCTTCCTTCTCCACCACGACCTGGAACTTCACGTGGACGTCGCGGTGCAGCCGCACGCTCACGGTGTGCTCGCCCAGCGTCTTGATGGGCTCCGATTCGATCTTCCGGCGATCGACCTCGATGCCCTTCTTCCCCAGCTCCTCGGCGATCTCGCTCGAGGTGACCGACCCGAACAGGTGGTCCTTCTCGCCGGCTTTGCGGCGGAAGTGCAGCGCCAGGCCTTCGAACTGCCCGGCGAGCGCCTGCGCGTCGCCGCGCTCGCGCTCCGAGCGGCGCTCCGCCGCCTGCTTCATCTGCTCGATCACGGCCTTGTTGGCCGTGCTCGCCTCGATAGCGAGCTTGCGCGGCAGCAGGTAGTTGCGGCCGTAGCCCTCGGCGACCTTCACCACGTCGCCGCGGTTACCCAGCTTGGGAACGTCTTCTTTCAGGATGACTTCCATGTCTTCAGTCCTCGCTCGCGCCTTCGGCGCGCAGAATGTCGTCGGCCCTCGGTCGTCGGCCGCCACGGTCCCGGCCGAAGGCCGACGACCGAAGACCGACGACGCTCCTAGAACCTTGCCTGGAACGGCAGCAGCGCGATGTTGCGCGCCTGCTTGATGGCGGCAGACAAGCGCCGCTGGTGCGGCGTGCACACGCCCGTCAGCCGTCGCGGCACGATCTTGCCGCGCTCGGCGACGAACTGCCGCAGCAGCCCGACGTCCTTGTAGTCGATCGCGTCGATCTTCTCCACGCAGAACTTGCACACCTTCTTCCGGCGGAAGAACTTGCGGTCGCCGCGCGGCCCTCCCGGGCCGCTGCCCGGCCGGCGCTCGCCGCGCGGGCCGCCCGGCCCGCCCGGACGCCCTTCCCGCCGCTGGTAGCTGCCGCCCCCGTGCGTGGGAGCCGACGGCGTCGGCGTGCTCGCCGCCTGCGCCGGCGCCGCCGCCGGCGCTTCGGTGGTCGTAGTCGTCTCCGTCGCCGGAGCCGCTTCGTTCGTCTTCACTTCGTCTGCCATAACTCTCCTGATCGGTGCTTTCCTGATTCGTTTGCGAGTCCCTAGGACGCAGCCGGCGTGGTGGTGGCCGGCTCGCCCGGCGCCGGCTCGCCCGCCGGCGTGATGGGCGCGCGCTTCACCCGCGTCGCGCGGATCTTCTTGATCTTGTCGAGCCGCTTCTGCTCCTCGTCGATGCGCACGGTGAGGAACTTCATCACCGGCTCCGAGACGCGCAGGCGCCGCTCCAGCTCGTGCACCATCTCGCCCGAGCCCTCCACCGTCAGCAACACGTAGTTGCCGTCGAGGAAGCGCTGCACCATGTAGGCCAGCCGGCGCTTGCCCAGCCGCTCCACCTTCTGCACCTTGCCGCCCGAGCCCTGCACGGTCGCTTCGAAGCCCGCTACCAGCTTGTCCACGTCCTCGTCCTGCTGGTCGGGCCGCACGATGAACATCACTTCGTAAACACGATTCATTTGCTTCTCCTGAACTCTTTCAGCCCGCGGCTGAACCTTCTTCCTTCTTCCGGTTGAAGCGGTTCATCGCCGCCGCCGGTCCTGCCTGCAAGATCACCTGCACTGCCTCGGCCGCCGCGTCCAGCATCTCAGCGGCCACGTTGAGCTGCGCCTTCTTCATCGGCGCCAGCACGTAGTCGCGGCCGTTGCGCACCGGGTGATCCGGCCCGATCCCGAGCCGGATGCGCAGGAACTCTTCCGTCCCCAGCGCCCCGATGATCGACTTGACGCCGTTGTGGCCCCCCGCCGAGCCGCGTTCGCGGATCCGGATCGTCCCCCACGACAGGTCCAGTTCGTCGTAGATCACGACCATGTCCTTGGTCGGGTCGATCCCCAACTCGCTGACCAGCGCTCCCACCGCCAGCCCGCTCAGGTTCATGTAGGTCTCCGGCTTGGCCAGGAGCACTTCATGTCCCGCGAGCGAGCACTTGCCCGTGAGCGCGCGCGACCTGCGATTCCCGATCTGCCCGCCGCAGTCTTCCGCGATGCGGTCCAGCGCCAGGAATCCGAGGTTGTGCGGCGTGAACTGATACTCGATGCCGGGATTTCCGAGTCCGACGATCAGCTTCACGCCCGCACCCAAAATGACAAAGAACGACTTGCGAGTCGTGAGTCCCGAGTTGCGAGTAGCCGAAATGCTCGGGACTCGCAGCTCGCAACTCGCAACTTATTTCTCCTTCTTTTCCTTCTTCGCAGGAGCCTCGCCCGCCGCGGCAGGCTCGGCGCCTTCCTCTTCCGTCTCCTGCTTGCCCTTCTTGATGACCTCGGGCTCGGCGGGAGCGGCAGCCGCGTCGGCCACAGCCTCCGGCGCCGGCGCGACCTCTTCCTTCACGCTGACGATGTGCGCCACCGGCGTGTTCTCGTCGGTCATGTACTTGTACTTGTCGGAGTGCGGCAGGTCCGCCACGCGGCGCACCTGCGTGAACACCAGCTCGGTCACGTCCATGTCGATGTGGCTCGGGATGTCGCCCGGCAAGCACTCGATCTCCACCTCGCGCGTGATCTGCTCGAGGATGCCGCCCTGCGTCTTCACGCCTTCCGCCAGCCCGGTCAGCATCACCGGCACCTTGACGCGCAGCCTCTCGTCCATCGCGATGCGCTTCATGTCGATGTGCAGCAGGTGTCCCTTGATGGGCTCGTACTGCCAGTCGATGATCATCGCCTTGGTCTTCTCCCCGCCCGCGACCAGGTCAAAGATGGTGTTGTGCCCCGCCTCCGAGTGCAGGATGCGAGTGATCGCCTTGGGGTCGACGGCGAGCGCCATGGTCTGCTTCTTCGCGCCGTAGAGCACCGCGGGGATGCGTCCCTGGGCGCGCAGGCGGCGCGCTTCGTTCTTGCCGCGCGACGCGTCCTGGCGCGGCTGCGCTTCGACCGTGTTCGTGGGTTGCTGCGTTCCGGTTGCCATTTCTCTTTACGTCCTTCCGAATTCAGGATCTCTCGAACCGCTCTTGGCTCTTGCCCTACGTGAACAGCGTGGAGACCGAAGTCTCCTCGTGAATGCTCTGGATGGCGCGGGCCATCAGCCCCGCCACCGAAAGCACCCGGATCTTCTTCTCGTTCTTGCCCGCTTCCGTCAGCGGGATGGTGTTGGTCACGATGACCTGCTCGATGCGCGACTTCGCGATGCGCTCGATCGCCGGCCCGCTCAGCACCGGGTGCGTGGCGCAGGCAAACACCTTGGCCGCGCCCGCTTCCAGCAGCGCGTCCCCGGTCTTCACCAGCGTGCCGGCGGTGTCGATGATGTCGTCCAGGATGAGCGCGGTGCGGCCCTGCACGTCGCCGATGACGTGCATCACTTCCGCCACGTTCATCTCCGTGCGGCGTTTGTCCACGATGGCCAGCGGCGCGTCCACCTTCTTCGCGAAGAACCGCGCGCGCTCCACGCCGCCCGCGTCGGGCGACACCACCGTCAGGTTCGGGAACGCCTGCTCTTTCACGTAGCCCACCAGCACCGGCGACGCGAACAGGTGGTCCACCGGGATGTTGAAGAACCCCTGGATCTGCGGCGCGTGCAGGTCCACGATGAGCGCGCGGTCGGCGCCCGCCGTGGTCAGCAGGTCCGCCACCAGCTTCGACGATACCGGCACCCGCGGCTTGTCCTTGCGGTCCTGCCGCGCGTAGCCGTAGTACGGGATGACGGTCGTGATGCGCCGGGCCGACGCGCGCTTCAGCGCGTCGATCATCAGCAGCAGCTCCATCAGGTGCTGGTCCACCGGGAAGCACGTGGGCTGCACCACGAACACGTCGGCGCCGCGCACGTTCTCCATGATCTGCAGGTAGACCTCGCCGTCGGAGAAGCGCTTCAGCTCGGCTTGCGAGCGCGGCATCCCGAGGAAGGCGCAGATCTCGTCGGCCAGCGGCTCGTTCGCCGTGCCGGAGAAGATCTTGAACTTGTCGTCGTGGCGCGCGCGCTGCGGCTTGCGCTCGCCCTTGGGCTGCGTCGCTTGCGGCTTTTTTTCCGTCGTCGCGGTTCCCACGGTCGCCATGTTCTGCTCTCGCGTTGGAGTTTGACTGCTCAATCGTCTCAGTTCCGAGCTGCGAGTCCCGAGTCGCGAGTGGCACGGCCACTCACATCTCGCGACTCCCAACTCTTGCCTCAACCTGGCTGGGCGGCCAGGATTCGAACCTGGACAAAGTGCTCCAAAGGCACTTGACCTGCCATTAGTCGACCGCCCAAAACCCGTTTCGAGTTCCCAGTCTCCCGTTTCCAGCTTCCGCCTCTTGAAACTCGAAACCTGAAACTCGAAACTCAGCGGTCTAGCCCCACAGCCGCTTCCAGTATTCCGCGCGCGGCAGCGTCTGGCTCGCGACCGCGTTCAACCCGTCGACGCTCAGCCTCTTCGCTGCCTTCTCCGCCTCGCCGCTCGAGCCAAAAAGCCCAAACAACGACGACCCGGAACCCGACAGCGCGGCAAAGCTTGCGCCCGCGCGCTCCAAGGCCCGCTTCACTTCTCGCAATTCTGAATGCTGGGGAAAGACGACGCGTTCGAAGTCGTTCTCTATCCCGGCACGGACAAGGTCGAGAAGCAGTGCCTCGGCCCGGTCCCCGCTCTTGGCGGGAACACCGGAGGAAGTACCACTCAGCCAGCTCCAAACCGAGCCGCTGAACCTGTTCATTGTATCGTGCTGCTCCGGGACGGTCAATTTCTGGCGCGATGCGGCGCCCCCGGGGCGCGGCAGCTCGTCGTCGTCCCCGCCCTGGTCGTGGTCGTGCAGCCGGTCCCAGTCGGCAAACGCCCGCGCCGTCGATACCCCCACCTCCGGCGCCACCAGCACGCAGTCCAGCGCGGGCAGGTCGGGCAGCGGGTAGACGTCCTCCCCTCGCCCCAGACCCAGCACCGTCCCTCCGACCAGGAATAACGGGACGTCCGACCCGATCTCGGCCGCCAGCTTGAGCTTCTCATCGCCTGGCAGCTGCGCCTTGAGAGCGCGCTCCAGCCCCAGCAGCGTGGCGGCGGCGTTCGACGACGCCCCGCCTACCCCTCCCTCGACCGGCAGTTTCTTCTCGATGGTCAGGACCACGCGCTTGCGCTGCTTCACGGACTTCAGCAGCCGCTCCGCCACGCGCCAGCAGGTGTTCGACTCGTCGGTCGGGACGCGCGCGTCCTTCGACCGGATCTCGATGCCCGTGCCGGGCTTCAGCTCGAGCTTGATGACGTCGTGCAGCGCCAGCGTCTGGTAGACGGTGCGCAGTTCGTGGAAGCCGTCCGCGCGCCGCGCGCCGATGCGCAGCCCGAGATTGATCTTGGCGAACGAGCGTACGGCCAGTGGCATGGCGCACGCATTGTATATGCGCGCTCCATGAAAATATCCCCGGCGTGGCCGTCGCCGGGGCGCGTCCCGCGCGCCGTCCTTACCGGAGGATGTCCAGCTCGCGGGACATCTACTTAGACTTGCGCTCGTCTTCGG
>DATIBR010000009.1 GCA_035457425.1 Terriglobales bacterium | reverse complement strand
GCTGTTGCAACTCGATGGCTTTGCGGACGGCGCGGCGCGCGCGCATGATGTTCTTGTTGTCGGAGAGCGCTACCCGCTCGATGTACACCGGGGCTTCCAGCGTGGCCAGCAGCTCGCACACGTGGATGGGGAAGCCCTCGTTGGAGGCGCGCCGGCCCCAGGGCGTGGTGGTGGAGCTTTGCCCCAGCAGCGTGGTGGGGGCCATCTGGCCGCCGGTCATGCCGTAGATGGCGTTGTTGATGAAGAAGACGGTGATGTGCTCGCCGCGGTTCGCGGCGTGCACGATCTCGGCCGTCCCGATGGCGGCCAGGTCGCCGTCCCCTTGGTACGCGATCACGATCGAGTCCGGACGGGAGCGCTTCAGGCCGGTCGCCACGGCCGGGGTGCGCCCGTGCGAGGCCTGCACGTTCCCGGTGTCGAAGTAGTAGTAGGCGAAGACGGAGCAGCCCACCGGGCTCACGAAGATGGCGCGGTCCTGCAGCCCCATCTCGGCGATGGTCTCGGCGATGAGCTTGTGCGCCACGCCGTGGCCGCAGCCGGGGCAGTAGTGCGTCTGGTGCTGCAGCTCGCTCTTCCGGTCGTAGTTGTCGTAGAACGCCGGCGACTTCTCGTGGATCGTCGTGTATTCCGCCACAGCCTGCCTCCTTACCGCCGTCCGACCATCGTGGGTTGCAGCACCTGCTCGTGGATCTCCTCGGCCGAGGGCACGTTGCCGCCGACGCGGCTGTAGCAGCCCACTTGAACCTCGCCGTTGAGCGCCAGCTTCACGTCTTCGACCATCTGCCCATTGCTCAGCTCGACCACGTGCACGCGGTCCACGGCGCGCGCCGCTTCGCGCAGCGCTCCGCTCGGGAAGGGCCACAGCGTGATGGGCCGGAAGAGCCCGACCTTCATGCCTTGTGCGCGGGCTTTCTCCACCACCGAGCGCAGCACGCGCGAAACGATGCCGTAGCCGACCAGCAGGATCTCCGCGTCGTCGGCCATGTAGGTCTCGTGCCGCACTTCCAGCTGCTGCGCCAGCCGGTACTTGCTCTCCAGGTGCTGCTGGTGCGCTTCCAGTTCGTCCGGCTCCAGGAAGATGGAGCTGATGAGGTTCTTGCGGGTCTCCGGCGTGCCCAGCACCGCCCAATCCTTGGACGGCGCCTCGTGCGCCTCGAACTCCAGGTCGAGCGGCTCGATCATCTGCCCGATAAAACCGTCGGCCAGCACGATCGCCGGGTTGCGATAGCGATCCGCCAGGTCGAACGCCAGCATGGTGAGCGTGGCCATCTCCTGCACCGATGACGGCGCAACCACGAAGTTGCGATAGTTGCCGTGGCCGCCGCCTTTCACCGTGGCGAAGTAGTCGCTTTGCTCGGGCGCGATGTTGCCCAGGCCCGGCCCGCCGCGCATGATGTCCACGATGACCGCCGGCAGCTCCGAGCCGGCCAGGTACGAGATCCCTTCCTGCATCAGCGACAGACCCGGACCCGAGGAGCCGGTCATCACGCGCTCGCCCGCCGACGCCGCCCCGTAGACCATGTTGATGGCCGAAACCTCGCTCTCCGCCTGCAGGAATGTCCCGCCGATCTCGGGGAAGTAGAGCGCCGCGGCCTCCGCGATCTCGCTGGCCGGCGTGATGGGATAGCCGAAATAGCGGCGGCATCCGGCCGCGATGGCGCCCTTGATGACTGCGACGTTGCCTTTACACAGTTGCCGCATGCTCCGCCTCCTTGAACGTGGCTCCCGAAGCCGCGATGCGCATCACCGTGATCGCGCCCGGCTCCGGGCAGCAGTAGAAGCAGATGCCGCAGCCCGTGCAGCCTTCGCCCGAGTACGCGGCGGGATGCACGCCCATCGCGCTCAACCCCTGCTCGAGCGCGAGGCACTTGGGTGGGCACGATTCCACGCACAGCCCGCAGCCTTTGCACTCCATCGCATCGATCCGCACCGATCCCCGTGCTTGTGCCATGAGTTACCTCGCAGCCGCGAGCGCCGGCGTGGTGTGGTTCAGCCACTTCGTCCGCTCGCAGTATTCGTACAGCTCGTTACGGAACTTGGGGTGCGCGATCGCGATGAGCGATTCCGCGCGCTGCCGGATCGATTTTCCATGCAGGTACGCCGTGCCGTACTCGGTGACCACGTAGTGCACGGCGCCGCGCGAGGTCACTACGCCCGAACCGGGCGTGAGCGTGGGCGCGATGCGCGAGATGGTGTCGCCCTTGGCGGTCGAGGGCAACGCGATGATGGGCTTGCCACCCTTCGCCCGCGAGGCGCCGCGGATGAAGTCGACCTGCCCGCCGATGCCGCTGTAGAACTGCGTGCCCATCGAGTCCGAGCAGACCTGGCCGGTCAGGTCGATCTGCAGCGCGGAATTCACCGCGACCATGTTGTCGTTGCGCGCGATGAACGCCGGGTCGTTGGTGTACGCCGAGGGATGGAACTCGAAGATGGGGTTGTTGTCGGCGAAGTCGAACAGCCGCTTCGTCCCCAGCAGGAAGCCCAGGATGATCTTGCGCGGCTTGAAGGTCTTGCGCGCGCCGGTGATGATGCCGGCCTCGATCAGCGGGATGACGTTGTCGGAGATCAGCTCGGTGTGGATACCCAGGTCGCGCCGGTCCATGAGGAAGGGAAGCACCGCGTCGGGGATGCCGCCGATCCCGAGCTGCAGCGTCGCGCCGTCGTCGATCAGGTCGGCCACGTTGCGGGCGATCGCGCGATGCATCGGCGAGACCTCGTGCGGCGGCAGCTCGCACAGCGGCTGGTTCGCCTCCACGATCAGGTCGAGGTCATGCACGTGGATGAAGCTGTCGCCGAAGGTGCGCGGCATCTCGGCGTTCACCTGCGCGATCACGATGTCGGCGACGCGCGCCGCGGTGAGCGTGGTGTCGATGCCGACGCCGAAGCTGCAGAACCCGTGCGCGTCCGGCGGCGACACCTGGATCAGCGCGACGTCGAGCGGCATGGCCCCGGACTCGAACAGGCTTTCGATCTCGCTCAGCATCACCGGCGTGTAGTCCGCGCGGCCGTCGTTCACCGCCTCGCGCACGTTCCCGCCGATGAAGAACGCGTTGTGCCGGAAGTGTCCCGCCATCTCCGGCCGGATGTAATCCGCGCGTCCCAGCGTGAGCAGGTGGACGATCTCCACGTCGTGCACCATGGGCGCGCGCTCCATCAGCGCACCCACCAGGGCCTCGGGCTCCGCGCAGCCGGGCTGGATGTACACCCGCATCCCGCTGCGGATCCCGCGCACCGCCTCCGGCGCCGTCGTCAGCTTCTTCTTGTATTCCGTCTCCCAGCTCATGGCTTCGGGCCTCCCTAGCCCTTCGGGACGCATTGGCACAGCTGCGCCTTGCGTTCCTCGTAGCCCACGGTCGCGAATACGACCGCCTGGTCGTAAAACTCTTCCAGCAGCGTCTCCATCTCGAGGTCGGCCATCACCTCCGCCGGCTGCTCCTGCTTCGGGCGGTGCGCCAGGACGTAGTCGTGGAGGTAACGCTTGGTGGCGAGGATGACGTAGAGCAGCTTGCTGAGCTCGAGCCCCTGCGCGGCGCGACGCCCGCCGATCTCGCGGTAGCGGCGCTCCACCGCGCCGCCGATGGGCTCTTCCAGCCACTCACCGAGATGGCGATAGATCTCGTGGACGCGCTTCCACAGCTCGGCCGACGGCACTTTGTCGAGATAGCCGGCGGCCCGCGGGTCGCGCTCGATGTCGTCGAGCAGGCCGCTCGCCATCTCCGCGGCGTCCTGTTCGATCAGGTGGACGAGGCGATAAGTACTCAGCACCGGAGGCCCCTTTCCTGCACGTTTCAGTGTGAGGTCAGAGGCATTCCGCCGATGTGATACGTGTCACTTTTGGGGGTGACGCGAGGGGTTTCGCGTGTTTGACCCAACGTCGCGACGGCCAGTAGAATCAAAAGGAAGCGAGCAGCTCCGCTCGCGCCGACCGAGACTGCCCCCTCGTTCAATGGTAGGACAGCTGACTCTGGATCAGCATATCGGGGTTCGAATCCCTGGGGGGCAGCCAACACTCTTCCTCTGACGATCCATACCTGAGCACGCTGCCGCTGCCCCAAGAAGGGTTTTCCTCCCCTCCTTCTCTCATCCTGTTTTCATTTCTGACGGCTCCGCGCTACCATCATCCTGTCATCCTCCCCAGCCGCCCTCGAGGTGGCTCATGCGCTGCCCGCGCGCCCTTGCCGTCATCCTTCTCCTTGCGTCGTTGATGTTCGCGGCCGACCAGAAGCCGCCCAAGTCCAAGCCGCACCAGCCGTTCACGTTCATCGTGTTCGGCGACAGCCGCCTGCCGGGCTACTTGCCGTACCGCGACGACGCCTCGGTGCGCCGCTTCTTCCGCGCCGTCATCGACTACGCCTACGGTCCTGAGGTCCCGTTCGAGGCCAAGACGGTCTACGACTCCGCCTCCGGCGAGCTCGTGCAGGTCACGCTCGACGTTCCCGGACACCCGGAGAAGTCCGCGACCTTTCTGCTGCGCAACGGATGGCCGCAGACCATCAAGGTCGGTCCCGAAGAGACGGTCATCTTGCGCGGAGAAGGGCAGCGCTGGGTCTTCGACCAGGTTGTGACCGCGCTCGCCGCCGGCGCCGTTCCCGGCGAGAAGCGCGGCGCGCGCTTCGCGCTCCACACCGGCGACATCACGTACTCAGGTTATTCAGGGAACGGAGAAGACAATCCCTACTGGCGCGATTTCTACTCGAACTTCCTGTCGCGCCTGCCCGCGCACGGCGCCGCACCGCTGGCTGCGCGCTTCTATCCCGCCCCTGGGAACCACGAGACCTGGCTCGACCCCGGCTTGGAAGGCTTCCGGCGCGAGTTCCCGCAGCTCGCGCCGCTGGGTTTCTCCTCCGAGCAGCGGCTCTACCAGTTCGACTACGAGGGCAGCCGGTTCCTGTTCCTCGATACCGGCGACCTCGACGCGCGGCGCCCCTCGGCGTGGCTCTCGCAGCATCCCGATCATGCCGGCCAGATGCAGTGGCTGCGCGCCGCGCTCTCAGACGCGCGCGCCGCGGGCCTGCGCAACGTGTTCGTCACCTTCCACAACCCGGCTTTCTGCGTGGCCGGGGCCGGCCCCATCCCCGCCGACCAGAACCCGCACGCGCTGCTCAAGGAGTTCGCCCGCGACCTCCGCATCACGGTCTTCAACGGCCACGTGCACACCACCGAGGCCTTCGAGGTCGACGGCATCCGGTATCTCGTGCTCGGCAATGGCGGCGGCGAGCAGACGCTCAACGCGACGGCTCCGCCCGCGAACTATCCGCCGGAGCTTTACTGGCGCGGCGCGCCGCGCATCGAGGAGTACAACTACCTGGAAGTCTCGGTGAGCGAGAAAGACGCGCTGAATTTGCGGCTGCACCGCTTCCGCCCGACGGCCGCCAAGCAGTTCGAGACCGTCGAGCTGTTCCGCTGACTACGCTTCGTGCCTGGGCGGCCAGGCGCCCGTGCCGCGGCCGCCGGCGCGCTTCAGGCGGGCGAGGGCGAACTCTTTTGGCGGCGTCGCCTTGCCGGTGACCGCCTCCGCGACCATCTTTCCCATGGCCGGTCCGTGCTTGAAGCCGTGGCCCGAGCCGCCGCCCACCAGCCACACGTTCTCCGCCGCCGGATGGCGATCGAGGATGAAATCCTGGTCGGGCGAGTTCTCGTACTGGCACACGCGGCTCTCCACCAGCGGCGCGCCGCGCATCCCGGGGAAGCGCATCTCCATGTACTCGCGCGCGCGCTTCACTCCTTCTTCCGAAACGCGGCGTTCGCCCGTCGTCGGGTCGAAGTCGTGGCCGCGCGTGTCGTCGGCGAGCTTGAACCCGCGCCACTCGTTCCCGGGAATCCCATAGAACAGCCGCGGGCCGTTGTCGATCCACACCGGCATGGCGGCGTCGGTGTAGCGCGGGTCCCCCGCCGGCACGCCGAAGAAGAGGACCTCCTGCCGCGTCGGATGCACCAGCGGCCCCAGGTCCGGGAAGAGCTTGTTTAGCCACGGCCCGCACGCGAAGACGTAAGCGTCGGCGGTCAGGGCTTTGCCATTGGCGGTGACATTGCCGAGACCCTTTCCCGAAACGCCGGGGAAGACCTCCGCTTGCTGGTACGTTCCGCCTTCCTTCTGGCACTGCTCGAGCACGGTCGCGCACGCGCGCCGCGCCAACAGGTAGCCGGCGTCGCGCTCCCACAGGCAGTACTCCACGCCGGCGAACGATATCTGCGGCCAGCGCTTCGCCGCCTCGGCCGCTTCGAGTTTTTCGTGCGCCACGCCTTCCGCCGCGAGCACCGGCAGAGCGGCGCGCTCGTAGGCGTCGTCCGCGCCCGCCATCCACAGCGCGCCGGTGCGGTGGAACAGTTGCGCCCCGACGCGCCTCTCGTGCTCCTTCCACGCCGCCAGCGACTCGACCGCCATGCGCGTGTAGAGCCGGGAGGCGCCATAGGTCGCGCGGATGACGCGCGTCTCCCCGCCCGAGCTGGCGCGCGAATTCCCCGGACCCCACGCGTCGAGGATGGTCACCTGCCAGCCCGCGCGCAGCAGGTTCAGCGCCGTCCAGCCGCCGAACGCGCCCGCGCCAACGACGATGGCCGACTTCGGCCGCGCTTCCGCCGCGGCACGGCCGCCGCTGGCGGCCGCGACCGCGACCATCGCTCCCGTCTTCACGAACTCGCGGCGATTGGGTCTGCGCATGACGATCGGCGCCGCACGGCGCAAAGAAAAGGACCGGCGGGAAGCCGGGCCAAGGGTAACGGATTCCTGCAGGGCTAGAACCAGAAATCGAAGCCGACCCTCGTCCGCCACGGCGGACTGCTCGGACCGGCCGCTATCTGGTTCCCAGCAACCGATCGAGGAGCGCGAGCAGCTTGCGCGTCGTATCGGTGTAGGGCGGGAACAGGCGGCGGAGCATCGAGAGACGCGTCTGGCGCAGGACGGCGCGCTCGTGCGAGAAGGCGCGGAATCCGAACCAGCCGTGATAGTTCCCCATGCCGCTGGCGCCCACGCCGCCAAAGGGCAGGTTGTGGTTGCCGAAGTGGAGCAGCGTGGTGTTCCACACGGTGGCGCCGGCGGAGGTCTCGCGCAGCACCCGCTCGAGCGGCTCGCGGTCGCGCGAGAAGACGTAGAGGGCGAGCGGCGCAGGGCGCGAGCGGATGAGGAGCAAGGCTTCGTCGAGCGTCTGGTAGGTGACGACAGGCAGGATGGGCCCGAAGATCTCGTCGCGCATCAGCGGGGAGTCCGGGGCGACGCCGGAGACGATGGTGGGCGCGAGGTAGCAAGACGCGCGGTCGAATTCGCCGCCGAGCTCGAGGTGCGCGGGATGTCCGGAAGATGGCGCGAGCGCTGCGTCGAGGGCCGCGATGAGGCGCGCAGCCGCAGCCGGTTCGATGAGGCGGCAGTAGTCCGGGGAGCGGCGGACTTCGGCGCCGGCGCCGTACATGCTCTCGGTGGCGGATCTGAGCGCGGCGACGAAGGCGCGCTCGCGGGAGTGGTGCACGAGGACGTAGTCGGGCGCGATGCAGGTCTGCCCGGCGTTGACGAACTTGCCCCACGCGATGCGCTCGGCGGCGATGGTGAGATCGGCGGTCTCGTCCACCAGCGCGGGCGACTTGCCACCCAGTTCGAGCGTGACGCTGGCGAGGTTCTCGGCGGCGGCCCGCATCACCTGCTTGCCCAAGCGCGTGGAGCCGGTAAAGAAGATGTGGTCGAACGGGAGCGCGGTGAGCGCCTGGGCGACTTCGGGTCCGCCGAGCACGCAGGTCACTTCGTCCGCGGGGAAGGCATCGCGGACGATGGCGGCGACGACCTCGCTGGTGCGCGGCGCCTTCTCCGATGGCTTCAGCAGGACGCAGTTGCCGGCGGCGACCGCGGCGATGAGCGGGGTGAGCGCCAGGTCCGCGGGGTAGTTCCAGGGCGCGAGGATGAGGGCCACGCCCCGCGGCTCAAAGCGAACCTCGCTGCGCGTCCCGAGCAGCAGCAGGGGTGTCGCGACTCGGCGGGGGCGCATCCAGCCGCGCAGGTTGCGGATAGCGTGGTCGAGTTCGAGGAGCAGGGGCTGGAGCTCGAGGATCTCGGACTCTTCGGGCGGCCGGTGGAGGTCGGCTTGGAGGGCCCCGCGCAGCTCGGCGCGGCGGGCGACGAGGGCGGCGCGCAGGCGCTTGAGCTTCGCGATGCGGTCGGCCGCGCTGGTCTGGGCGACCGTCCAGCGGTTGGCCTGGAGCGCGGCGAAGGCGGCGTGGAGGTCGACCGCGGGCTGCAGCGTTGCGGACACGGGGTCATTCTAAGAGCAAAGGCAAAAGGAAGAGGGCAAAAGGCCAAAGGAAAGCCCTCAGGGTAAGCCAAGAGAGCCGCGGGTCAGAGACCTCCGTAATGGTTACATCCGAGTAAACTGATGCGTTTTTCTATTGCATCGAGTTTGGTGCGCGGCGTAGATTTGGCTCGCTTTTCCACAAGCTCTGGGAATTTCCGAAGGGAACGAAGAGGCGCTTCTCCATGTTGGTGGAGAAAATCCGTCACGGATTACTTCAAGTATCGACCGATCACGGTCCGCGCTTCGTCGCGCCTTCGTTGCTGCAGCGGCTCCAGCTCATCTGGATGTTCCGCAACTTCAAGCTGCTGCCCCAGGAAGTGCTGAGCGAGCACGAGCAGCAACTGGTGCGCGCGCTGTGCGAAAAGAAGCTGCAGAAGCGGAACGACGTGAATCCTGACGCCGTCATCGGGATCGTGGAGCAGCAGCCGAGCCTGCCGCCGAAGAAGCGCGCGTTGGCGGTGGCGAAAGTGCGACCCGCGCCGAGCGTGGCGCCGTCGGCGGCGCAACCCGCAGCGCATCCCTAGAAGAACCTGAACGCAGAACTCGCAGCGGCGCCGCGAGGGCGCAGACGTGTGGCTAGCGCAGGTAGGCTTCGGGCGAGAGCGTGGGGAAGACGTTGTCGCGCTGCTCGATCTCTTCGAGCGTGTGCCGCGTCTCGGGAGAGAACTCGCCCGAGGATTCGTAGCGCCGCCAGGCGTCGAGCAGGGCGCGGAACTGCTCCAGGTGCGTGTGGAAGCGCTTCTCGGCGTAGTCGCGGGCGTGCTCGGTGGTGATGAGGAACTGCCAGTCGGAGGACTCGAGCAGCATGAGCTCGCGGCAGAGCTGCCGCGCCAGGCGCTCGGCCAGCGGATCGGACTTCCAGCGCCGGCCTTCGGCCATCTGGAGCACGGCCTCTTCCGCGGCGTAGATGTGCTTCCACGTCCACGCCGTCTCGGGATTCAGCCAGACCTCGTTGGTGCCGTTCTTGCCCCAGGAGCCTTCGTCGAGCACGAGGTAGCCGGTGGGCTGGAACTGGTCGAGGTACTCGGAGCAGGTGACGAGCTTGACCGGACAATCGGGGCGCGCGTACGCGAGCGCGATGTTCTTGAGCCAGTGGACGCCTTCGAACCACCAGTGGCCGAAGAGCTCGGCGTCGAACGGCGCGCACAGGATGGGCGGCTGCCCGCCGGTGCCTCCGTTCTGGGGTTCGGAGCCGAGCACGCCGCAGGTGATCCCGACGAAGTGCTCGGCGTGGACGCGCGTCTTGGCCTCGGCTTCGTGCGGATAGTAGGCGGTCTTGCCGCCGAGGTCGACGCGCGGGTGCGTGACCTGCCAGTAGCGGTGTCCGCCGGGCCAGCGCTTCTTGTGGAAGTCGAGGTAGACGGCGTCGCCGGGATATCCGTGGTCGCCTGACCAGACCTGGATGCCGGTCTTGGGGTCGCGGGTGAAAAAGGCGGCGGTCCCGCTGGAGCGGCGCGCTCCGGCGAAATACGGGCGGTAGAGCGATGGGTGCTTGCCGCCCGTCTCCTCCTCGAGCGCGATGGGCACGTCGCCGGCGAGCATCTGGTAGGGACTGAAACGTATGTTGGTCTCGACCAGGTGGGTGTCGACGAAGAAGAACTGGATGCCGCATTCGGCGAGGATCTGCTCCACGCCCTCCCGGAGCTGCGGGCCCTTGGGGCGCGAGGCGCCGTTGGTCGAGACCGGATACTGCCAGAGCCCGCCCGGCCGGTAGCCGCATTCCGGGAGCCAGATGCCGCGCGGCTTGCGTCCGAAGAAGCGCTCGTGGGTGGCGACGCCCATGCGGACCTGCGCGCGGATGGAAGCGTCGGTGCCGAGGAGGGGGAAGTATCCGTGCGTGGCGCCGCAGGTGATGATCTCGATGGCGCCGGAGTCGTAGAAGCGCTTGAAGCCGCCGACGATGTCGCGCCCGAGGCCCTCGAAGTCGGCGAGCGCGCGCTCGAAGAACTGGCACCAGTACTGGGCGACGCGGGCGAAGTGGTCCTCGCCCTGGCGATGGAAGTCGGCTTCGTCCTTGCGCGCAGCCTCGATCTTGCGCTGCACGTAGAGGGGGAACTCCTCCTGGAAGGTCGGGTGCGAGAGCTGCTCGAGCAGGATGGGAGAAAGATTGACGTTCGCCTTGAGCGCCACGCCCTCCCGCTCCAACTCGCTGAACATCCGCAGCATGGGCAGGTAGGTCTCCGCGGCGGCCTCGTGGAGCCAGTCGAGGCCGTGCGGCCACGTGCCGTGGTGCACCACGTAGGGCAGGTGCGAATGGAGCACGAACGTGACGTATCCGGAGGGAGTGCCAAAGGACTTCATGGGCTTACCGTGTTGGATGCGGACAGGCGCGTGCGCTGTCGGCTGCCCAACCTTACGAGTCTACTAGTTTCTGGACGATTGTGTACATTAGGTGGATTCGCGATGGGAGCGACCGGCGACAAGTTCGAGCGGGCGGTGGAGATCATGGCGCGGTTACGGGCGCCGGGCGGGTGTCCGTGGGACCGCGAGCAGACCTTCGATACCATCAAGCCGTTCACGCTGGAGGAGACGTACGAGGTCCTGGAAGCGATCGACAATCGCGACTGGGACGAGCTGCCCGAAGAGCTGGGCGACCTGCTGCTGCAGGTGCTCTTCTATGCGCAGATGGCGAGTGAAGAGAGGCGCTTCGCCATCGACGACGTGCTGGAGCGCCTGGCGAACAAGCTGGTCGGGCGGCATCCGCACGTGTTCGGCGACGTGAAGGCGGAGACCGCGTCGGACGTACTCAGGAATTGGGAGGCGCTGAAGGCGGAAGAGAAGAAGCAGCGGCTCGCGGCGGGCGGCGGCAAGAAGAAGAAGGAAGAGGAGAATAACGAGTCGGTGCTGGCGGGCGTGTCGCCGGCGGTGCCGGCGTTGCTGGAGGCGTACAAGCTGAGCTCGCGCGCGGCGCACGTCGGGTTCGACTGGCCGGAGGTCAGCGGGCTGTTCGACAAATTGCGCGAGGAGACGGACGAACTGAAGCGCGAGGTAGCGAAGCTGCCGGCGCCGCCGAAGCCGCAGCAGCGTGGCGTGGCCGGGTCAGGGGCAGCGCAGGTGGCGGAGCCGCTGCGCGGCCGCCTGGAAGACGAGTTGGGCGACATGCTGTTCGTGCTGGTGAACATCGCGCGCTATCTCTCCCTCGACCCGGAATCGGCCTTGCGGAAGACCAACCGCAAGTTCAAGCGGCGGTTCCAATGGTTGGAAGAGGAGCTGCGCCGGCAGGGAAAGAAGCTGCCGGAGGCGTCGCTCGACGAGATGGAAGCGCTGTGGCAGAAATCGAAGGAGACGGAACGCTGATGGGCGAGCTCGACACCAGCCAGATCGTGGTGCGGAAGTGCGCGACCATCGCGGAGTTCACCGACTGCGTCGCGCTGCAGAAGGAAGTGTGGAACTTCGCGGACGTGGACCTGATCCCGCTGCGGATGTTCGTGGTGGCCGACAAGATCGGCGGCCAGATCATCGGGAGCTTCGACGGCGAGGAGCTGGTGGGTTTCGCGCTCTCCATCCCCGGGAGCCGCGGCGGGCATCCCTACCTGCACTCGCACATGCTGGCGGTGCGGGAAAAGTACCGCAACGCGGGGTTGGGGCGTCAGATGAAGCTGCTGCAACGCGAGGACGGGCTGGCGCGCGGGTTCGAGCTCATCGAGTGGACGTTCGACCCGCTGGAGATCAAGAACGCGTTCCTGAACCTGGAGCGGCTGGGCGCGGTCGCGCGCCGGTACAACATCAACCAGTACGGCATCTCGTCGTCGCCGCTGCAGGGCGGCCTGCCGACCGACCGGCTGGTGGCGGAGTGGTGGCTGAAGTCGAAGCGCGTCTGCGCGCTGCTCGAGGACAAGCAGCGGCCGGCCATCAAGACGGAGAAGACCATCGAGGTGCCGGCGCAGATCTACGAGTGGAAGGCGAGCGAGAAAGAGCGCGACAAGGCGAAAGACGTCCAACTGCGCAATCGCGAGCAGTTCCTGAAAGCCTTTTCTGACGGGATGGCGGTGCTGGGATACGAGCGCGACAAGGAGGGGAACGGGCGCTTCCTGCTGGGACACTGGGACGAAGAGTGGGGTTACGAATCGGCTCCCGGCGAAGAAGAGGAAACCGTAGAGCAATGAAGGTCGAAGCCATCACGCTGCGCGAGATCCGGATGCCGCTGGTGCATTTTTTCGAGACCAGCTTCGGGCGGACGTACGAGCGGAACATCGTGCTGGTGACGGCGCACTGCGAAGGCGTGAACGGCTGGGGCGAGTGCGCCGCGGGCGAGAATCCCTTCTACAGCGAGGAGTCGTTCGAGACGGCGTGGTACGCCATCCTGAACTTCCTGGCGCCGGCGGTGCTGGGCAAGAGCCTGGCGCGCGGCGGCGACGCGGCGCCGCTGTTCGAGCAGGTCCGCGGGCATCGCATGGCGAAGGCGGCGGTGGAGAACGCGCTGTGGGAGGCCGAGGCGCGGCAGAAGGGCGTCCCGCTGTGGAAGCTGCTGGGCGGCACGCGCCGCGAGATCGCGTGCGGCGTCTCCATCGGGATCCAGGATTCGCTCGATCAATTGATGGACAAGATCGCGACGGAGCTGGCGGCGGGCTACCAGCGCATCAAGATCAAGGTGAAGCCCGGCTGGGACCTCAATGCGTTCGAGCGGGTGCGCGCCCAGTGGCCGAAGATCCTGTTCAGTTGCGACGCGAACTCGGCGTACCGGCGGGAGGATTTTGCCCACCTGAAGAAGTTCGACGCGTACGACCTGCTGATGATCGAGCAGCCGCTGTGGCATGACGACCTGTACGTGCATGCCGAGTTGCAGAAGCAGCTGCAGACGCGGATCTGCCTGGACGAGAGCATCCGCCACGCGCGCGACGCGCAGGCGGCTATCGAGCTGGGCGCGTGCAGGATCGTGAACGTCAAGGTCGGGCGCGTGGGCGGGTTCACCGAGGCGCTGGCGGTGCACGACGTCTGCCGGCAGCGCGGCGTGCCGGTGTGGTGTGGCGGGATGCTCGAATCGGGCGTGGGCCGCGTGCACAACATCGCCCTCTCGACCAAGGAGAATTTCTCGCTGCCCGGGGACGTCTCCGCGTCGAAGCGGTACTGGAAAGAGGATGTGATCGAGCCCGAGGTCGAGGTAAGCAAGCAGGGGACCATCACGGTTTCGGATGCTCCGGGCACCGGGTACAAGGTGCGCGAGGATCTCATTGAGAAGTTGACGGTGAGGAAAGAGACGATCCGCGCGGGACGGGCGTCGGCCAGCTAGAGGCGGACGGGATCGCATTCTCCGATCGCGCCGGCGAGTCGCCGGCGCTTACACGACGATTCAGTGGCGCGGCGAGCCGGAGGCGGTGGCGGTGGATTCCGCGACCACTTGGTCGGACTTGCGGAGCTGTTGGACGCCCTGCGCGATGGTGAGGTTCGCCGGCACCTGGCGGAAGTCCGAGGCGCGCTCGTCTTCCTTGATCTTGATGGTCTTGAACAGCAGCGCCTTGCCGACGAAGTCGAGCTGCATGCGCGTGGTCTCCCAGCGGTTGGGGCCGATCTGCGACTGCTCGACGAGGAAATGCCCGCCCTTGTTGAGGCGCCCGAGGATGCCCCAGCCGAAAGTCACGTCGTCGAAGAGCGTGGCGTCGATGCGGACCAGGCGCTCCGCCTTGGGCTCGATCCACATGTGGCCGCGCATGCCCTTGTAGACCATCGTCTCGCGCGAAGGCGGATCGAAGTCCGGGTTGGGCCGGAAGGCGAGCCGCGAGGTCTGGACGCCGTTCAGCACCTCGGTGCCGTCGAACTCGTAGAGGAAGGCGTCGGGGAGCGCGTGGACCATGAGGCGGGTGCGGCGCTCATCCTCGGCTTGGTCTTTCTTGCGCTCGCGCAACGCGTCCGGATCGTTCACCAGCTTGTCGAGCTTCTTCTCGTCGGAGGCGCGCTGCTGCGGCGTGGGCGGCTGGTCGTTGACCGCGACGAGGCGCGCGACGGCGCCATCGTTGGTCTCGATGAGCTCCTTGGTGACGGTGCGCTCGGGCTTGACCTCGCGGATCTTGTACATGTAGCGCGGCCCGCTCTTGCTGGAGCGGTCTTCGTTGGCGATGACGCGGCGCACCAGCTCGTTCGCCGAGCTGGACTGGAGCTGGACCTGCGCGGGCGCGAGCGAGACCAGCGCGAAGAACGCGGCGCAGACGAGCGGCTTGGAGCACGGGAGCATGGGGAGATCCTGCCTCTCACGATTAGACGGCAGCGCGGGCAAAGCCGTTGCACTTAGTACCCAGGTGTATCTAGCGCACAAAAAACCGGCTCCGCGTGAGCAGAGCCGGCGTAAGGAAGGAGGATGTATTAGGCCTTTATGTCGGCCCTGTCCAGAAAAGGCAGTCCCATTGGTTTGATTCGCACCCGTCAGACTGAAACCGCTGTTCCCCTGGTTTTCGGTCTCAGCCAATCCGGCGCGACAGTTCCGTCAGGGCCGACGCCTGGGTAATAGCAACGGCGTGGCCAAAGTCCGGGAAGAGGAAAGTACTAAGGTGAAGTTTCTAGAGCTAGCAGAATCAATCGCATACGGGCAATTGCTGGCGAGTTCTGCGATATGTACCATTAAGTACATAGACAGCAAGTCTCATGTACTCAACAGTTAGCATCGGAGTGCCACCACTTTGCATCGCGGTGCATCGGCGGCGGCGAGACCGGAAGGCGGGAGCTCTAGGAAGCGGCGCGAAAACGCCGGCGCTACGTGCGGCAGACGAGAGCCGTCCTGAGGGACGCGTGACAGAGAAAAACCCGATTGGCCGCAGCGGGAAAGGCGGGTATAGTGGCCCCAAGCTATTGTGAAACGGCATCTTGCAGCGCATCGCTCCCGGGATATCCGTGCAGCCGTAGCTAATGTGAACCAGGAGAACGAGAATGTGGAAGCGCGATGAGAAGCCAGCCACGCCCGCGGCGCCGCAACCGAGCGCGCCGGCCGCAACCCCGCCAGTGACGAAGGAGGCTCGCATGGATTTTCCGAAGAGTGCTGACAATTTCCGCGCCGACGTGGCGCACATCGGCAAGAGCGTGCTGATCAAGGGCGAGCTTTCCGGCAGCGAGGACCTGTATCTCGACGGCGAGGTGGAAGGCAACATCGAGCTGCGCGACCACAGCCTGACGATCGGGCCGAACGGGCGGATCCGCGCGAACGTGCACGCGCGCGACATCACGGTGCACGGCAAGGTCGACGGGAACGTGCAGGGCGACGAGCGCGTGGAGCTGAAGCGCTCGGCGGTGCTCGTGGGCGACATCGCCACGCAGCGCATCGTGATCGAGGACGGCGCGTACTTCAAGGGCGCGATCGACATCAAGAAGCAGGAAACGAAGAAAGAGACGAAAGCGATGGCGGCCGCGGCGTCGTATGCATCGCCGTCGTCGTCGACCGGACCGGCCGCCTACAACGCCGCGCCGGCTTCGGGTCCGCAGTCTTCGCTGCTCGACGAGAAGAAGTATTCGTAAGCGGTCGGGCGGGGAATGGGGACGAGCCTGAGTTTCTTCAAGAAGCTCCTGGGAGACGCGGCGGCCGAGTCCGCGCAGGTGACGGGCGTCTCCGTCTCGCAAGGAAAGATCACGCGGCGGTCGAGCGGGCTGCAGGAGTTCGTGCGCGCGTTGGGCAAGGAGGAGGGCCTGCGCGTGCTCGACCTGGGGCCGACTTCGCCGACCAACATCGCGCGGCTTACCGAGCAGGGACACAAGGTCTACAACGAGGACGTATTGCTGGCGTCGCTGGACCCGGCCTTCCAGTCGCCGGGCGAGGACGGCAAGCCGTTCGTCGACCCCAAGAAGTTCCTGGAAGACAACCTGAACCACCAGCGGCACCAGTTCGACGCGGTGCTGTGCTGGGACGTCCCCGACTACATGGCGGAGACGCTGGTGAAGCCGATGGTGGAGCGGCTGCACTACATCACCAAGCCGGGTGGGGTGCTGCTGGCGTTCTTTCACACGCGCGACGCCGGGCCCGAGGCGCCATACTTCCGCTATCACATGGTCGGGAACGATGCGCTGGAGTTGCAGAAGGGGCCGCGCTTCCGGCTGCAGCGCGTGTTCAATAACCGCCACATCGAGAACCTGTTCAAGGATTTCGGCTCGTTGAAATTCTTCTTGGCGAAGGACGCGGTGCGGGAAGTGCTGGTGGTGCGCTAGTCCTTGACGCGGCTTCTGGTCGCGCGGAAGGCCCAGGCCGCGACTCTCTGATCTCCCAACAAAGCCAGGCCGGCGGCGCGCAGCCAGCGCGGGGCGGAGACGACCGCGCGGAAGCGGGCGGCCGCGCGGAAGGCGGGCACGATCTGGCGCGCGTGCCACTCGGCGTAGGCGCCGGCCGGCGAGGAAGCGGCTTTCGCGCCGCACCGCAGCGCAATGGCGATGCCGTCGCCGGCGAAGGGGTCGATGAAGCCGGCGGCGTCGCCGGCGTTGATCACGCCGGAAGAGCCCAGCGGGTGCGGTTCGCGGAAGACGAGAGGCGCGGTCGAGACCGGCTCGGTGAGCGGTTCCCAGTCGCGGGAGCGACGCCACAGGTCCTGATGCCGCGTGAGGACCTGGCCGAGGGAGTTGGCGACGTCGGAGCGGACCATGGCGCAGGCGTTCACGGCATGGTCGCCGATGGGCTGAACGCCGCAGTAGCCTCCGTCGAAGAAGTAAAGGTCGCAGGACTGCGGGGGCAGGGGCTCGCGGAAGTGGGCTTTGACGCCGAGCCAGCGAGGAGCGTTGGCCGGGAGTGACGTCCGGGTCAGGTTCGACCACCGGCCGGAAGCGTTCACTACCACGGCGGCGGAGACGCGAATACCCGCGGCCGCGACCTCGAAATCTTTTGGCCGGGAGATGTCGTCGACCTGCGTCTCCAGGCGGCAGTCGGCGCCGGCGGCGAGCGCGGCGTTCCACAGCGCTTCGTCGAGACGGAAGCGCGGGATGCTGAGGGCCGGTTCGGAGAGCGGCGCGTCCAGCGTGCGGCCGTCGAGGAACAGGCGGGCGCGAGCGATGCGCGGTGCGGCGGCGAGCAGCGCGTCGCCGGAGGGGCCGAGGAGCTCGCGCAGCAAGTCGGTGGCCTCCGGCGAGATGAACTCGCCGCAGACTTTGTGGCGCGGGAGGCGGCCGCGCTCGAGCAGCAGCACTTTCTTCCCAGCGCGCGCGGCGCGGATGGCGGCGGAGCATCCGGCGGGGCCGCCGCCGATCACGACGAAGTCGTAGTGCGAGGTCATTTCGGTTGCAAGACGCCGAGTCCTGCATAGAATACCGGCACTCCCCCTGACGTTTCCGGGCCCACGATCTTCGCTCGCGAAGGAGCCCCATGTTCGCCCCGAATCGCCGCCTCCCGTTCACCCTCGCGCTCATCGTGTTCGTGCTCGGCGCCGCCGAGCTCGGCAATTCCGGTCCCACGAGCGAGACCGTCGTGGTCGAAGCCAAGATGGACGACGCGATGGCGCAGCTCTGGTACGAGATGCCGCAGGACACCATGAGTCCCAACGTGGAGCTCTCCGGCAACACGCAGCCGGACTGCGCCAACGCCGCGCTGCGCAAGGCGCGCATGGCGCTCACCCAGGTCGGGATCCGGGACGCGGCGCGGCGGGCAGCGGTGCAGACGCTGGAGGTCTCGAAAGACATCTTTGAGCACGCATTCGGGATCGGCTGGGCGGGCATGCTCGGCGACGCTGTCGGGCTGTACCTGGAATCGAACAGCGTCGACGAACTGACCGACAACCTGAAGAAGCTGGCGGCGGAGAAGGCCGGGCAAGCGGTCGCGGGCGGGCTGAGCGCGGGCGCGGAGCACGTGGCGGGCCAGACGACCGGGAGGGTTGCCGGCGCGGCGGGCGCGGTCGCGGGCGGGCTGGAAGGGTATCCCGCGGAGAAGGGCGCGGGCGAGCTGGCGAAGTATCTGTGGGACCGGATGAACCAGGCTGGCGACTCGACGCTGTTCGAGTCGAGCTACGAAGACCCGCAATGCGGAACCATCTCAGTGGTGTTCGAGATGAGGGTGGCGCCGAACGGGCGGCGAAGCATCCACTTCCGGGCGTCGGGGGATTGCGGGTGCAAGTGGCCGGAGCGGGCGCCGCAGCCGATGCGGCTGGGTCGCTGGACGGTGATCGGCAACGGCGACCTGGCGCCGCAGCAGCCGGTGGTGAACGGCCAGACCATCACCATCCCGTATCACCTGGCGAACACGCACTACATCGTGCAGGCGAGCTGTGGATGCCCGCAGGGAGAAGACGGCAGCTCCGCCGATCCGGGCGGCTCGGGCACGGGCGTGCACGTGCAGCCGGACGAACCGAAGGTGCCGGTGTACGAGCGCATCTGCTGGCAGCGGTGCGGCGACCTGTGGTCGAAGTGGCAGGAGCTGCAGCGCGAGGCGGACCGCCTGCAGGAGCGCGTGCAGTCTCTGCAGACGCAGGCGCAGGCGAAGCAGCGCGAGCTGGCGCAGCAGCAGGAGAACCTGCAGCGGGCGCAGAACCGGCTGAACGCGGCGAACCAGGCCGTCGGGAAGTACAACACCGCGCGGCTGCAGCGACTGTTCCACAACCAGTACATCGAAGCGCAGAACAATCAGCGGACGGCGACGCAGGAAGTGAGCGTTCTGACGAATCGCGTGAACCGGCTGCAACAGGAGCTGAATGACATCAACTCGTCGCTGCAACGGTTCCAGCAGTGGGCGGCGCAGCGCGCGGCAGAGGCGGCAGCGGCGCGCGACGCCTACTACCGCTGCGCGCGCGACTGCTACGAAAACGCGCGGCAGGCGGGCGAGATCAACGCGCTGCCCCAGGATATCCAGGCGTGGGACCAGGCGCACCCGCGCACGCAGACGGCGCAGGCCGACCTGGGCATGGGCGGCGAGCAGATGCTGGTCGGCGTGGTGACCGGCCAGGACACGCGCACGGGCGAGAAGACGACCGCGCGCGTGGTGTCGAACCCGAAGTCGTTCCAGAACATTCCCGGGCTGCGCGTGATCGAGCTGACCACGCGGGTAGCGCGCGGGAAAGACGGTAAGCCGGACACCGACTCCCTGGTCGCGCGGATCGGTGACGGGCCGCCGCAGAAATGCGATGGTCCGGTGACTGGCACGGCGAGCGGCGACAAGCTGCGCGTCTCGGTGGGACAGCCGGGGCAGACCCCGGCGACCGGCGAGGTCCCGCTGACGCCGGGGCAGCCGCGCACCGCGCCCACCACGGTGCGGCCGGAGCAGTTCCGCAGTCCGGCGATCCTGCAGCGCGGGACAGTCGGCGTGGTGCACGGGCCGTTCGACGGGCGGAACCTGGGCACGTCGGTGATGGTCGGCGGGAAGAAGGCCGAGATCCTCGCCGAGACCGGGAACGCGCTCTACTACGTCATCCCGAGCGGCGTGGAACCAGGGCAAAACAACATCGTGGTGGAAGAGCAGGGCGTGAAGATGAAGTTCCGCGTGGCAACGGTCGGCTTGCAGATGGCGGCGGGGCGGCTGAACCTGGAGAAGGGCGAGACCGGAACGTTCACCGCGACGGTGACCGGCGCGGATAAGCTGCCGCCGTCGGCGTGGCAGGCGGGCGACCCGGGCGAGTTCGGCGACCTGGTGGACATGGAGCAGGTGCGGCGCATGGGGTTCCGTCCACCGGCGAAGGGCCAGCCGGGCGTGGTGCTGTTGCTGCTGGAGAACATGTCGCCGCAGGTGGTGTCGATGAGCGGCGGGAACTCGGTGAGCCAGCAGCTCGGGCAGAGCTCATTCGCGGGTGGCCCGTACGTCTACAACGGAAGCGTCCACGCCGGGCAAAAGGGAAGCTTCGCCATCAAGGGGCAGGTGATCCCGTTCCTGGCGCCGGTGGCCGGGGAGTACGGCCAGTAGCGGGAGCTGAAAACAGGAGGAGAGGAGGGGAGAAAAACCCTTTTCCTTTCCGTTCCTGCCAGCGCAACGATACGGTAGCCATGAAAAAGGTAACAGAGGTAGGGCTGCGCGAGAGCGCGGCCTCTTTTATCTCTAAACGGTTTCGAGCTCTTCTTCCAGCAGCTGCTTCTGGTAGAGCTCGGTGTAGTAGCCGTTGCGGGCGATGAGCTCGTCGTGGGTGCCGAGTTCGACGACCCGGCCGCCATGGAGGACCGCGATGCGGTCGGCGTTGCGGACCGTCGAGACGCGGTGTGAGATGAAGATGGTGGTGCGGCCGAGCATGACCTCGCGCAGGTGGTCGAGGATCTTTTCTTCGGTGTAGGTGTCGACCGAGGAGAGCGCGTCGTCGAGGATAAGGATGCGGGGCTCGCGGATGATGGCGCGGGCGATGGCGGTGCGCTGCTTCTGTCCGCCGGAGAGCGTGATGCCACGCTCGCCCACCATGGTCGCGTACTGCTTGGGAAAGCCTTCGATGTCGGGCGCGATGCTGGCGCCTTCGGCGGCGCGGCGGACGTCGTCGTCGGTGGCGTCGTCGGCGCCAAAGGCGATGTTCTCGCGGATGGTGTCGGAGAACAGGAACGTCTCCTGCGGGACGAAGCCGATGTTGCGCCGCAGGTCCGCCAGCGGGTAGTCGTTGACCGGCCGGCCGTCGATGAGCACGCGGCCCGCGGGCGCGTCGTAGATGCGCGGGATGAGCGAGACCAGCGTGGACTTGCCCGAGCCGGTGGGTCCGACGATGGCGAGGCTGGAGCCGGCGGGGATGCGCAGGTTGATGTCGCGCAACACCGGAGTGTCGCCGTAGGCGAAGTCGAGGCTGGCGAACTCGATCTCGCCCGTGATGGGACGCGCTTCCAGGCCGGGTCGCGTGTCGCGGATCTCGGGCTGTTCCTTGAGGATCTCGTTGATGCGCCCCATGGAGGCGGTGCCGCGCTGGAAGATGTTGATGACCCAGCCGAGCGCGATGACCGGCCAGGTGAGCATCACCATGTACATGTTGAAACCGACGAATTCGCCGACCGTCATGCGGTGCAGGATGACTTCGCGGCCGCCGAGCCAGAGCACGACCACGACCCCGAGCCCCAAAAGCACTTCGAGCGTCGGCCACAACATGCCCATCAGGCGGATCAGCTTGAGGCTGCGGGCGATGTACTCCCGGTTGGCGGTCTCGAAGGAGCGGATCTCGTGCTCTTCCTGGGCGTACGCCTTGATGACGCGCACGCCGGAAAAGTTCTCCTGCGCCTGCGCCGAGATGTCGGAGAACATGGCCTGGATGCGCTCGAAGCGCTCGTGGATCCGCCGGCCGAAATACTGGATCAGGATGGACGCGATGGGCAGCGGCAGGAAGGCCCAGAGCGTGAGCCTGGGGCTGATCCGGTACATGAAGAGAAGCGCGGCGACGGTGAAGACCAGGGTGTTGGCCGAATACATGATCGCCGGGCCGAGCAACATGCGGACGGCGTTGAGGTCGTTGGTGGCGCGCGCCATGATGTCGCCGGTGCGGGTGCGCTGGTAGTAGCTGTAACTCAGGCTCTCGAGGTGGCGGAAGAGGTCGTTGCGCAGGTCGTATTCGATGTCGCGCGATACACCGATGACTACCTTGCGGGTCAGGTACTGGAAGACACCCTTCAGCAGCATGACCTCGACGATGGTGATGGCAAAGAGCCATAACTTCTCGCGCGTGACCGTAAGGTTGAGCGCGTCGATCGCCCAGCGCACCAGTTGCGGGAAGAGGACGGCAAAGCCGTTCGTCAGGAGCACGCAGAGCCCGCCCCAGGTCAGCGGCCAGCGGTACTTCCACAGGTAGGGCGCGAGTGGGCGGAGGCTCTTCAGCATGCGAACCGATTAGAGATGAATGATAGCAGTGGGAGGATTCAGGGATTGCCGGCGGAGACTCTGGCTGCCGGGCGACGACACTTCCGGGGGCTTACTTCACGTTGAGCGCATGCAGCAGGTTGAAGATGAGCGCGAAGGCGGCGACCAGGAAGCCGAACAGGATCGCGGCCAGGACAGCGGCGTACTGGCTGACCAGCAGTTCGGTGGCGCCACCGTAGCTCTCGTCCACCCATTGCGCGCTGGACTTGTGATGGCGCATCCGCCAGACCACCACGCACAGGCTGACGAACGCGACGGGCGTGGCCAGGGCGCCGAGTGCCGCAGGGGGCACACGCATCGGGTGATCGAGCAGAAAAGCAAGCCCGGTGCACAGTAGTGCGACAAGGCTGCTCCACAGCAGGATCTTGTTTGCCTTGTGGGCAGGACCCTTCACGGACTTAGTCGCCGTGGTCATGGGATCACCTCGTTGCAGCGTTGGCTTTCTGAAAACAGGCCTTGCACATCCCGTCCAAGCGTTCTGCGTCGCTCTTCCAGATCTCCGTACCGCAACTCGCACACCGCAGGTAGCGGGCACTTGTGCCCGCGCCGGCGGGCTCGGCGCGGCCCGGCGCCGCCACCGCTGCCGCCCGGGCGCTCCTCGTACGCGGGTCGCACTGCGCACAAAAGCCGTTGTGCCGCATGGATTCCTGGCGCTTGATCTGCCTGCCGCACTCCCGGCATGGGAAGTGGTCGCCCGCGGGTACGCTTGACGCCGGCTCCGACTGCGGACCCGGTTCCCCGAATGCTGCGCCCAAGAAACCACCACCGACCAAGAGAGGGATGTTGAAGAAGCGCAGGTTCAGTAGCAGCAGTAACAGGGCGTCGCCTTGCGCGACTCCGAGCCAGCGCGTGATGCCGAAGCCAAGTAGGATGCGCGCCACTTCGAGCGGGACGGCCGCCAACGCGCCCAGGCACCCACGCCAGAAGGTTGCCACCCGCAGCGTTCGGATCTTAAGAGAGAGCGCCAGAACGCCAATCAGCGCGGCAAGGTTCACGACCACGAGCAGGATCACGGTTAGCCAGTACATGCGGCACCTTGATCAACGAATCAGAGCCTGTTTATCTACCACAGACCCGGGGACACGAGCCAATAATCTTCTGGTCACGCAGTTTTGGACGCTCGATGTTACGTGTGGACCTTGAGGATGAGGTAGCCGCCGGCGAATCCGAAGATGAGGTCGGGGGCCCAGGCGGCGAGCGCGGCGGGGAGCTGGTGGACGTTGCCCATGGCTTCGAACAGGCCGTTGGTCATCCAGTAGATGACGGCGATGCCGATGGCGGTGGCGACGCCGGCGAGCGCGCCGCGGCGCCCGGTGGAGAGCGCGAACGGGACGGCAAGCACGGCCATCACGAAGGTGATGAGCGGGAAGGCGAACTTGCGGTGGAGCTGGACGCGCAGCCGCCCGACGTCGAAACCGCTCTGCTGCAGGTCGTGGATGTACTGCCGCAGCTCGAAGTAATCCATCTCCTGGGACTGCCGGACTTCCTTCTTGAAGTAGCTGGGCGCTTCGGCGACTTCGGGGAAGGTGGTGGCGTCGAAGCGGTCGAAGCGCTCTATGGCGGCGCCGCGCAGGTCGCGCTTCCAGCCCTGCTCGAAGACCCAGGTCCCCAGGTCGTCTTCCCAGTGGGCGCGCGCGGCGAAGATGCGCTCGGTCACGGCGAACGTCTGGGGATCGAACTTGAAGACCGAGATGTTGCCGAAGCGGTTCTGATCGGGGTCCCAGAACTCGTAATAGAAGATGGTGGAGTGCTGTCCGAAGATCCACTTGCGGTCGGGGCGGAGGTAGGTCTGCGCGGGCTTGCCCTTGATGGTGTTCCAGAGCTGGTCCTGGCGCTTGTTGGTGTGCGGCAGGTAGAAGTGGTCGAAGATGAAGAGCGCGGCCGAGATGCAGGCGGCGATCACCAGGACGGGCAGGATGAGGCGGTAGATGCTGATGCCGGTGGCCTTCATCGCGGTGATCTCGTTGCCCTTCTGCAGCAGTCCGAAGGTGATGAGCACGGCGATGAGCACCGACATCGGCGCCATCAGGTAGATCATCGCCGGCGTGTAGTTCAGCAGGTACTCGCCCACGGTGACGAGCGGGACCTTGTTCTTCACCACGTCGCCCAGGATCTCGAAGAAGGTGAAGACCAGCGTGAGCATGACGAAAGCCGCAAGGATGAGGCCGGTGTAGGTGAGGAAGTCGCGCAGGATGTAGTCGTCGAGGATCTGCGGGAAGCGGCCGCCGAAGATGCCGGTGCGGCGGCGCGCCATGACGGATTCGCCGGTGGCGGGGCCGTGCCGCTGCAGCCACTGCTTCATGCGCGCGAACGAGACGCGGAACGAGCCGACCTCGATGGGCATGCGGTCCACGCGGAACAGGAGCGCGATGCCGGCCAGCACGAAAAGAATGTTCGCCATCCAGGCGCCCAGGACGGGCGCGACCTTGCCCTGCCGCGCCAGCTCCACCCCGGCGAGCGAGACCACGTAGTAAAGGAAGACCAGCACGATGGTGAGGACGAACCCGGTGGAGCGCCCGCCCTTCCGGGAAGACAGGCCGAGCGGGATGCCGACGAGCGCCAGCACCAGGCACGCCGTGGGCAGCGCGAGCCGGAAGTGGAACTCGGTCAGATACCAGTGGAACTTGGGCTGGTGCGAGAGCCGCAGCAGGTCGGCGGTGGAGAGCTCCGACATGGTCTGGCGCTGCTGCTGGGTATTGTCCGACGGCAGCTCGATGGGGATGTCGGTCTCTTCAAAGGTGGTGATGGTGTACTTGCCCGGATCGCGCGGGTTGGTCTCGTGCTGCGAGCCGTTGGAGAGGTGCAGGCGGATCTTGTTCTCGCCCTCGGGCAGGACGACGCCTTCGTCCGCGAGGGTGATCTTGGGCGCGCCGGGCGTGGAGATGTCGGCGAGGAAGATGCCGCGCCACAGGGCGGCGTTCTCCGCGGCGGAGGAATCCTGGACGTAAAGGACGTAGTTGTGGAAGTCCTCGTAGAAGACGCGCGGTTGGACTTCGAAGGGCGCCTGGGTGGATTTCAGGCGGCCCTGCAGTTCGGAGAGCTGCTGCGCGGAGCGTGGCAGGAGGAACGTCTGGTTGACGAGCGCGAACAGCCAGGCGGCGGCCGCGAAGATGGCGATGGTGCGCACGAAGATGCCGACGCCGAGGCCGGCGGCCCGCATCGCGGTGACCTCGCTGTCGGCGGCGAGGCGGCTCAGCCCGATGAGGATGCCGACCAGCACGCCCATCGGGATGGAAAACTTGAGCGCGGTCGGCAGGCCGAGCAGAAAGACCTCGGCGATACTGGGCAGCGGCGCGCTGTTGCGCACCACCACCTCCATGATCTTGCCCACTTGTCCCATGAAGAGGACGAAGGTGAACACGGCGACGCCGATGGCGCCGTGCGCCAGGACCTCTTTCAGGATGTAGCGGGTGAAGATCCGCATCGCCCCAGTATAGAAGCGGCTCACTTGAATTCGTGAGCCGCAGACCTGAAACTGTCACCCCCAATGCCGGACATCCGGGTCGTGTTCCTGTGGCACATGCACCAGCCGTTCTACAAGGATCTGGCGGGCGGCGAGTACCGCCTGCCGTGGGTGCGGCTGCACGCGCTCAAGGATTACTACGGCATGGTGAAGCTGCTGGAGGAGTTTCCGCAGGTGCACCAGACCTTCAACCTGGTGCCGTCTCTGATGGCGCAGATCCAGGATTACGCGGCGGGCAGCGCGCGCGACCCGTTCTTCGACGTCGCGGCGAAGCCGGCCAAGGAGCTCACGGCGGAGGAGCGGCGCTTCGCGCTGACCTACCTGTTCCAGGCGAACGTGAACAACCTGATCGGGCGGTATCCGCGCTACCGCGAGCTGTACGAAAGATTCCGCGGCGCGGGCGAGGACGCCGCGAAAGCGGAGCGCTACTTCACGGCGCAGGACCTCACCGACCTCCAGGTGCTCTCGCAGCTGGCGTGGTTCGATGAGTTCTTCCTGGAAGAAGGCGACGTGGCGGCGCTGGTCGCGAAAGGGAAGGACTACTCGCTCGACGACCAGAAGCTCGTCTGCGCGCAGGAGCGTGAGCGGATCGGGCGGGTGCTGCCGGCGTACGCGGCGGCAGCGAAGGCCGGCGCCATCGAGCTCTCGACCTCGCCGTACTATCACCCCATCCTGCCGCTGCTGTGCGACACCGACCAGGGAAGGGTGTCGTCGCCCGGGCTGCCCCTGCCGCAACAGAGGTTCCGGCATCCGGAGGATGCGCGGGCGCAACTGGTGCGCGGGCTGGAGCTGCACGAGAAGACCTTCGGGGTGCGACCGCGCGGAGCGTGGCCGTCGGAGGGCTCGGTGTCGGACGAGGTGATGCGCATCGGGCACGAGGCCGGGCTGGAGTGGATGGCGACGGACGAGGGGGTGCTGGGGAGGTCGCGGGGCGTGAACTTCGCGCGCGACGGCGGCGGGTCGCTCTCGCGCGACTTGGCGGCAAAACTCTATTCGGTGTGGCGCTTCGAGCAGGGCGCCACGCGCATGCACCTGATCTTCCGGGACCATCCGCTGAGTGACCTGATCGGGTTCGTCTACTCGGGCATGCCGCCGAAAGAGGCCGCGCAGCACCTCATCCATCACATCAAGAAAGCGGCGCAACCGGTTCTGGATGCAGGACGAGAGGCCATGGTGCCCATCATCCTGGATGGCGAGAACGCCTGGGAGTACTACCCGCGTTCGGGGCGGGAATTCCTGCGCTACGTGTACGACGGGCTGAGCCGCGATCCGCAGATGCAGGCGGTGACGGTCAGCGAGGCCATCGCGCGGCAGAAGGAGATGCCGACGCTGGGCGCGCTGACGCCGGGCTCGTGGATCAACGCGAACTTCAACGTCTGGATCGGGGCGCCGGAAGACAACAAGGCATGGAACTACTTGAGCGCGGCGCGCGAGCGCTACAGCGAGCTGGAGCAGTCGGTGGCGCCGGAGAAGCGCGCGCTGGCCTACGAAGAGTTGCTCGTCGCCGAGGGTAGCGACTGGAACTGGTGGTATGGGCCGGAGCACCACTCGGCGAACGACCGCGACTTCGACGAGCTCTACCGCAAGCACCTGTCGAACGTGTACCAGGCGCTGGGACAGCCGGCGCCGGAATCGCTGGCGCAGCCCATCGTGCGTCCCGAGGTGCGGGCGACGTTCGTGCCGCAGACGGCGTTCATCCACCCCCAGGTGGATGGCGACGTGGGGCGGTATTTCGACTGGATCGGCGCGGCGATGTACACCGCCGACCGCAGGTCGTCCGCGATGCACGGAAAACAGTTCCTGCTGGATGGGATCCATGCCGGGGTGGATGAACAGAACTTCTACGCGCGGGCAGACTTCATCGGCGGCTCGCCGCCCAAGGGCGCGGTCGAGCTGAAGCTGCACTGCGCGAGCCGCGATGCGAATGGCGTGGTGCTGAAGACTGTGCAGGTGACGGTGGAGCTCGCCGCCGGGAAGCTGAGCGGGTGGCGGCTGGCGAGCGTCGCGGAGGACGAGGAGTCGCTGCTGCCGGGCGAGGCGGCGCAGGGGATGGCGCTCGGCGTCCATCGCACGTTGGAGTGCAAGCTGCCGCTCGCGACGCTGGAAGCGCCGGCGGGCGGGCGCATCGGCTTCCGGTGCACGATCTGGCGGGAGCATCTGCCGGTGGACGCACTGCCGGCGGAGGGCGAGATCTTTGTCGACGTGCTGAGCGAGGCGGAGCTGGCGGCGCGAGCGTAGCCAGCAAAAAAGAAAGGCGGGCGAGGTCGCCCGCCCTGGCACTACAGAAGAGTCATTTTCCGGCGGAGCTGTTGTTGAGCTGCATGGGCCGGCTGAGCTCCATGGTGATCTCGGAGCCGGCGGGGAGTTCCGCGGAGCGCTTGCGCCAGAGCCAGTGGGCCGCCGCCGCGCCGCCCCCGATGATGGCGCCGACCAGGGCGCCCTTGCCGCCGCCCGCGGCCGCGCCGATGCCGACACCCGCGCCTACGCCGGCGCCGGCGACCAGCAGGTCACGCTTGTCGTGGCCGGGTCCCTTGATGGCGCCTTCCTCGTTGACCTTGGTGCCGTCGATGTTGGTGTCGACCACCACCGCGTTGAGCGTGAACTTCTCGCCCGTCGGCATGGTGATGACGTCGGGATTGATCTCGATGGTGGGCGTCCCTTTGATGCGGCGGTTCTCGGTGACGCGCACGATGTGTCCCTGGATGGTCGAGCCGACCGGGATGACGGTGGTCTCGCCCTGCACCACAGGTTCGGTGACGCGACCGGAGAAGGTGTCGCCGGCCTTCGACTTCGACGTAGAGATGGCCGTCTCCAGCTTCATCTTCACGCCGGTGCCCGCCGGCAGCGCGAGCTGTTCCTGCGCGGCGGCGGAGGCCGCCAGGAGCACGACCAGCCCAAGGGTGACTGCTAGTTTCTTTGTCATTGGTCCTCCAAACTCATTTCGCGTTTGCGAGCGCTGCGAGCACCTGCTCGACCGGCGCGCGGTCCGTTTGTGATGCGCCCATATGCAGGAAGCGGATGATGCCGCTGGTGTCGATGACGAACGACGAAGGACGCGCGATGTGGATGGCGTCGAACCCGAGGCGGTGGTAGACGCCGTACTCCTTGGTGACTTTGCGGTCTTCGTCGAGCAGGAACGGGAAGCTGACAGGATGCTCGAGCAGGAACTTCTCCGGCTTGAAGAGGCCGCCGCGCTTCTCGGCGGCGACGTAGAGAAGCGACCCTGCCTGGGTGATCCGGTCCTGGAAGGGCTCGAACTGAGCCATGCGCTTGACGCAGTTGGGTCACCAGGTGCCTCGCAGGAATTCGACGAGGACGGGGCCTTTGCGGAGGGTGTTGTTGAGGCAGACGACGTCGTCGCTATTGGCGGCTCCGAGACAGAAGTTCGGTGCCGCATCGCCAACCTTGAGGGTGCTGGTGAGCTCCATCTGGTGAGACGATAAAACACCCAAGAAACACGGACAATAACCGAAGAAACAGGGGAATCTGCCTAGACAACAGTTTCCCGGCTCCAGCAGCGAGTGGCGGCGCGATGCTGGTTCGCGCGCACGCACGCTCCTCCACGGAACACGTTCCAGCAGTTTCTCGGTCCGGGATGGGAGGGTCTCGTTTATTCTGGCGAAGCGGAGATCCTGACCATGGACGAGGCCGATGCGGAGAACGTTCAAGCTGTGGCGCACGCGGCTGTTCTTCCTGCTGGCCGTGGTCGGTCCCGGGTTCATCACCGCCAACGTCGATAACGACGCGGGCGGGATCTACACCTACTCGTTCGCCGGCGCGCGCTTCGGCTACAGCCTGCTGTGGACCGTCATCCCCATGACGGTGGCGCTGGTCGTGATCCAGGAGATGTCGGCGCGCATGGGCGCGGTCACAGGCAAGGGCCTCTCCGACCTGATCCGCGAAGAGTTCGGCTTCCGCATCACCTTCTTCATGATGGCGGCGCTGGTGGTCACGAACTTCGCCAACGTGGTGGCGGAGTTTGCGGGCGTGGCGAGCAGCATGGAACTGTTCCATGTCTCCAAGTACTGGAGCGTGCCCATCGCCGCCGCGGTGGTGTGGCTGATCGTCGTCAAGGGCGACTACAAGACCGTGGAAAAAGTCTTCCTGGTCGCGTCGCTGTTCTACATCGCGTACATCGTGGCGGGCGTGCTCGCGGGGCCGAACTGGATCGAGGCGGCGAAGGCGACGGTGCGGCCGCCGACCACGGCGCTGAAAAATTCCGAGTACGTGTACTTCATCGTCGGCATCGTGGGCGCGACCATCGCGCCCTGGATGCAGTTCTACCTGCAGGCGTCGGTGGTCGAGAAGGGGACGACGGTGCGGCAGTATCGCGCGGTGTGGGCGGACGTGCTGGTGGGCTCGATCTTTGCGCCCATCGTGGCGTGGTTCATCATGGTGGCGTGTGCGGCGACGCTATTCACGCACGGGCAGTTCCATATCGCGGCGGCGGCGGACGCGGCGCAGGCCCTGCGGCCCCTGGCGGGTGACTGGGCGTACCTGCTGTTCGCGGCCGGTCTGTTCAACGCGTCGCTGTTCGCGGCCTCGATCCTGCCGCTCTCCACGGCGTACACGGTGTGCGAGGGCCTGGGGCTGGAGTCGGGCATCGACAAGAAGTTCCGCGAGGCGCCCGCCTTCTACTGGCTGTACACCTTCCTGATCGTGGCGGGCGCCGGCGTGATCCTCATCCCCGACTTCCCGCTGCTGAAGATCACGGTGCTCTCGCAGGTGCTGAACGGGATCCTGCTGCCGTTCGTGCTGATCTTCATGCTGCGGCTGGTGAACAAGGAATACCTGATGGGGAAGCACGTGAATTCGCGCTTCTACAACGTGATCGCGCTGGCGACGATCGTGATCATGATCGTGCTGTCGGGCGTGCTGCTGTTCATGGGTTTCGAGGCTTAAAGCAGCTTACCGGCGGCGAGGTCGTTGACGAGCGACACGTCGGCCTCGAGGAAGTCATAGCCGGGGAGCTCCGCGGGTACGACCCAGCGTACGTCCTTGAAGATGCGGTTCTCCACCTCGCCGACGAAATCCGTCACCAAGAAGAAGCGCAACTCGACGGCGCCGCCATTGCGGTAGGTGTGCTTGATGCGGACCAGCTCGTCGCCGACGGTGGCGTCGATGCCGAGCTCCTCGTCGAGCTCGCGGCGCAGCGCGTCGATGGGCTGCTCGCCCTGCTCGATCTTGCCGCCCGGGAACTCCCACTTGAGCGGCATGGGCTGGTGCCGGGTGCGCTGGCAGATCAGCAGCTTGCCCTGCTGCAGGATGAGCGCGGCGGCCACTTGCTTCATGCGGTGGTCTGCTCGAGGTAGCGGCCGACGAGGGCAGCGCAGTGTTCGCAGAGCTTGCGGTCCTCCTCGCGGAAGGCGGCGGGCGTGTGGCTGTCGATATCGAGCTCGCCGACGATCTTGCCGCGCACCCGGATGGGAACCACGATCTCCGACTTGGTCTCGAGAGAACAAGCGAGGTAGCGCGGGTCCGAGTGGACGTCGTCGACCACGATGGTCGAGCCGGTGGAGACTGCGGCGCCGCAGATCCCCTGGTTCAGCGGGATGCGGGTGTGGGGCGTGGGAGCGCCGACGTAGGGGCCGAGGACCAGCATGTCTTCCTGGCCCGGCAGCTTGCCGGTCTCGACCAGGTAGAAGCCGACCCAGTCATAGTGCGGCAGGCGTTCCTGGAGGCGGCCGACGATCAGCGTCATCAGGTCTTCGGCGGAAGCGGCGGCAGCCGCGAGCTGGTCGAGTTCGCGAACGAGATCTTTAATCGCGGCAGGCATCATCGGTCATTTAACCACAGCCTCGGCGGCGGACTGGATGCGGCGCAGGCCGCACGCGGGCATCGGGAAGAGTCCGGGGTGGATGGCGGCGGCGAGCGCGTGCAGGCCGGCGACCAGGGTGGAGGCAGGCGTGTTCAGCAGCTCGTCAGAGATGCAGTAGACGCGGTGCTCGCGGGCAGCGAGGAGGTCCTGCCAGCCGCGTTCGCGGATGATCTTGTCCAGTGGGACGCGGTCGCCGGCGCCGCACCAGGCCGCGATGATGACCGCGGGCTGCAAGGCGGCGACGCCGAGGGCGTCGGTATGGGAGCCGGCGAGGCCGAGGAACTCGCCGCCGGCCGCTTCGACCAGTTCCGCGACCCAGGGCTGCGAGTGGATGAGCGGCTTGCCCCACTCCTCGCAATACACGCGCGGGCGCGGCAGACCGGCGGTGCGGACGCCGACGGCGGTGATGTCGGCCTGCATGCGGGCGATGACTGCGGCGCCGCGTTCTGCGGCGTGCATGATGCCGGCGAGCGCGGCGATATCGCCGTAGATGTCGCTGAGCGTGCGTGGAGCGAAGCCGAGGAAGCGCGCGCCGGACTTCAGGATCTCGGCGACGGCTTCGGCCTGGTATGGAACAGAAGCGAGGACGAGGTCGGGCCGGGCAGCGAGGATCTCGGCGGAGCTTGCGGTCCAGGAGTCGGCGACCACGGCGCGGCCACTGCGGACTTCGGGCACAACGTCGGCGCAGTACTTGGTGCAGGCCACGAGGCGGTCGAGCAGGCCGAGATCGGCGAGCGTGACCGTCGCGCTGGGCTGGAGCGAGACGACGCGGCGCGGGCTGTAGTCCGCCGGCATAGAGGTTAGGATAACAAGCCTGGTGCAAGCGACGATGTACTCAGCCAAGCTGATCGAGCACTTTGAGCGTCCGCGGAACGTGGGCGAGGTCGCCGAGCCGACCGCAGCGGCGCGGGTGGAAAACCCGGCCTGCGGCGACGTGATGACCTTGGCGGCGCGGGTGGAAGGTGGGCGGCTCGTCGACGTGAAGTTTCGTGTGAAGGGATGCGTGGCGGCGATCGGGTGCGGTTCGGCGATGACGGAGCTGGTCAGCGGGCGAACGCTGGCGGAGGCGCGCGCCGTGAAGCGCGAGGAGATCGTGGCGGCGGTGGGCGGACTGCCGCCGGCGAGCGAGCATGCCAGCCACCTGGCGTGGGATGCGTTGCAGGACGTGCTGAAGCAGGTGAAGTGAGATCCGCGCGCTCGAGGGCGAGCGCGCTAGCTCTTCGCTAAGACGCTGAAAGGCCCGGTCGCCGTGGCGACCGGGCCTTTCGTTTCTGGTTCGAAGGGAGAGAGTCTTCTTACCAGATCTTCAATGTTACTTTATCCAGCCACGCGGAGTAATCCGTCATGGTGCTGTTGCCGTCGAGCTGGAAGGCGACGTTGAGCTCCCGCACCGATTTTGGGCGCGGACGGTGTTTCTGGTCGACGTAAGACTTCTTGCCGTCGAGCGTGACGGAGAGGAAGTGCATGCGGCCGTCGGACGTCCGCTGGAACTCCCACACCAGGTGGTGCCACGCGTAGGCGGTCGGAACGGTGCAGGGGATGCCGGTGTTGATCCACTTGTCGTAGTTGTCAAAGACGCGCCAGGTCTTCGTCCCCTTGAGATTGCATTCCGTGCCGAAGATGTACATGCTGCCGTTGAGCGTCTGGTTCACGTCGAACTCGAGTGCCTGCGAGGCGCTGGGGTTCTTGAGGTAGAAGTAAAGGTCGTAGGTGAACTTGGTGGCGGAGTCGCGCGGACCAAGCTGTTTCCACCACAGGGCGGCGGAGTACTTGGTGTCGCCGCCCAGCCAGAACTGGGCGGATCTGCCGTCCATGGAAGGGCTGGCGACGTTCTGAGTCATGGTGTGGGGAGCGGACGGTCCGGTGCCCCCGGGCCCGGCGCAGGAGTCGCAGCTCGACCAGCCGGTCATCTCTTCAACGTTACTGAAAGTGGCGAGAGTGCTCGTGCTCGGGTTGGCGAGCGCGGTTCCAATACTAAAGTTCAGAGTCGCCTTGCCGATGCCGCTGGAATCGTAGGCCTGGACGGTGAGCTTGTGCCCCCCGGTCGCCAGGCTAAGCGTCGTGCTCAGGCTCTTGCCTTTGACCTCGTACTTCTTGGCGCCGTCAACATAGATCTGCATGAGCGTGACGGTGAGCGAGGAACTCGCGCTCGCGGTGACTTGGATGGGAGATCCGATGGTGGTTCCGGCGGTCGGGGAGCTGATCGTGACAGTCGGGACCGCTGAGGCAACGCCGCCAAGCAGCAGCGCGCAGAGGACGAGCATGACTTTCCGGGGAACCTGAAACATCCTTGCCTCCACAGGACGAGTGGCTATGCTGTTTTGTTACCGAGGAAAGTACGTCCGTAGCGAGGCAAGTCCAATCAGTAGAAAGCTGTAGGGGGTTTGAGGTTCTTTACTTAGCCACTTTTGCGGCGGGTTAAGACTGTGGAATTCCGCAGACGCGGGATGCTACGAACGGGTTAAGGTGCTCGGCAGCGAGGCAGGATGGAAGACGGGCCAGCGTCGTTCGCGGGCGATGGTCTCAAGGTCGGGATTGGGGTTGATGGCGAAGGCACGCGCGGCGAGCTCGAGCATCGCGACGTCGTGCACGGAGTTGCCAAAGGCGGCGTCGATGGGCCCGCGCAGGTGTTCGCGCAGCACGGTGGCTTTGTCGGGGCCGGTGGGGACGCGGAGAAGCCGATCGGTGGCGACGCCGTCCTCTTCGGCGACGGTGGCGGCGAAGACGTGGCCGGCGGAGAAACCGAAGGGCGCGGCCTCGGTCTCGATGAGCCACTGGTTGGAGGACGAGACGGCCCAGAGCTCGCAGCCCTGGTCGCGGAGCGCGCGTGTGAGCGCGAGCATCTCGGGGAAGATGACGGGCTCGACCTTTTGACGGAAGTAAGTCTGCGCGGCTTCGCGGACGTCCACCACGCGCAGGCCGCGGCAGATCTGCACCATCTCGCCGCACATCGTCTTCTCGTCGACCTTGCCGGCCTTGTAATCGTCGTAGCGCGGCAGCGCCCAGTCCGCGGTCTGCTGGTCGACCAGGCCTCGCTCGATGATCCAGTAGAAGAACTCCATGCCGCTGTCGGCGTCCCACAGGGTGCTGTCGCAGTCGAAGGCCGCGACGCGCGGGCGCAGCGCCAGGACGGAATCGACAAACTGCTGGGATGGCGGAGGGATCATCGGCCGGAGAGGTTCTGGTACTCCTCGGGCGTATCGACGTTCTGGATGACGTGGGCGTCGGCGACGTGAACGTAGACGATGCGCTGCTGGTGGGTGTGCTCCACGTCGCGAGCGGTCGACTGCGCGGGCGCGCGCAGGAAGTGCTCGATGAGCTCGCGCCCGACGATGATGGGGTGGCCGTGGCGCCCATCGTGCTCGGGGACGACGGCCCATTGGTCGTCGGAAATCACGCGCAGGAACTCCTGCTTGAGGTGCGCGACAGTGCGGGTGTTCGCCGGCGGGCGGTCGACCAGCGCCACGATGGCGGTGTCGCGCCCCTGATTGAGGACCGCTTGCAGCCCGACCTGCAGCGAGCTGAATTGTCCGTGCTCCGGGTGATGGTTCTCGGTGAGCCTGGCGGCGTAGGTGTTCACGATGGGCGCGAGCGCGTTCGCGTTCTTGCCCGCCACCACGATGATCAGCTCGACGTGCGGTTTCAGCATCTCGATGGCGCCGGAGAGGAAGCTGCCGCCCTGCCAGGAGAGCAGGGCCTTATCGGTACCCATGCGCGAGGATCCTCCCGCCGCGAGGATGACGCCTGCGAAGCTGGGCGAGCGGGCCATCAGACCCTCTCCGCCGCTTCGTCTTCGTAGTACTTCATGCGCGGGGCGGAGGGCTCGGCGTGGCGGCGGACCGCGATCATCTCGGCGACGATGGCGACGGCGATCTCCTCGGGCGTGATGGCGCCGATGGCGAGTCCGACCGGCGCGGCGACACGGTGGAGCTTCTCGCGCTCGATCCCTTCCTTTTCCAGTTCCTTGTAGATGGCGATGACCTTGCGCCGGGAGCCGATCATGCCCAGGTAGCGGGCGTTCTGCTGGACCGCCCAGCGCAGGATGCGCATGTCGTCGCGATGGCCGCGGGTGACGATGACGATGTAGGAGTTTTCGCCGGGGGCGAGCTGCGCGGTGACGTGGTCGAAGTCGTCGGCGTAGACGTCGCGGGCTTCCGGGAAGCGCTCGCGGCTGGCATAGGACTCGCGGTCGTCGGCCACGGTGACGTCGAAGCCGGCGAGGCGCGCCACCTTATATAGGGAGTGCGCGACGTGGCCGGCGCCGAACAGATACAAGTGCGGCGCGGGCGCGACCGGCTCGACGAAGACCTCGAGCGTCCCGCCGCACACCAGGCCGGTGTCGTACTTGGGATCGTTGTTGAGGTCGAACTTGAGGCTGCGCGGCTTCTCGGAGGCCATCACTTCCTTGGCCGCCTGCCAGACCTCGGCCTCCACGCAGCCGCCGCCGATAGTGCCGACGATGGAGCCGTCGTCGCGCACCAGCATCTTGGCCGTCTCGAACGACGGGATGGAGCCGCGCACGTTGACGATAGTCGCGAGCGCGCCCCGCCGGCCCTCCCGGCGCAGACGAACGATCTCTTCGTAGACGTCCACGAGCCCCATTCTACCGCCGACGCCGCAGAGCCCGCAGCGCTGGGCGGCCGTGGTAGTCTCGGGAGTTTCCCGGGAGGGTGGCGATGAAGGCGGTGCGCTTCCATGAGTTCGGCGGGCCGGACGTCCTGAAGTACGAGGACGTGCCGGAGCCGAAGATCCGCAAAGACCAGGTCCTGATCAGGGTGAAGGCGTGCGCGCTGAACCACCTCGACCTGTGGATCCGGAAAGGGCTGCCGGGCCCGAAGCTGCCGCACATCAACGGGTCGGACGTGGCCGGGGACGTGGCCGAGGTGGGCGAATACCTCACCGACCTGAAAGCGGGCGAGCGCGTGCTGCTGGCGCCGATGACCTTCTGCGGGAACTGCCAGGCGTGTCTCTCCGGCCAGCAGAACTTCTGCCGGCAGTTCTCGGTGCTGGGTTACCTGAACGACGGCGGCAACTGCGAGTACATCGCAGCGCCGCGCGTGAGCGTGATTCCCATCCCGAAAGAGCTGACGTACGACGAAGCCGCCAGCGTGCCGCTGGTGTTCCTGACGGCTTGGCACATGCTGGTCGGCCGGGCGAAGATCCAGCCGGGGCAGTACATCCTGGTGCTGGGCGCGGGCTCCGGGATCGGCTCGGCCGCCATCCAGATCGGCAAGCTGTTCCACTGCAAGGTCATCACGACGGCGGGCGATGAGTCGAAGATGGAGCAGGGTCGCGACCTCGGCGCCGACTACACCATCCACCATTACAAAGAGAAGATCTCGGACGAGGTGAAGAAGATCACCGCGAAGGCGGGCGTGGACGTGGTGTTCGAGCACGTCGGCAAGGCGACGTGGGAGGAGAGCCTCAAGTCGCTGAAGCCCGGCGGGACGCTGGTGACGTGCGGCGCGACCACCGGGCCGGACGTCGGACTCGAGCTCCGCTTCCTCTATTCCAAGCAGTTCAACCTGCTGGGGTCGTACATGGGGACGATGGGCGAGCTGCTCGAGGTGCTGAAGTTCGTCTTCCAGGGCGCCCTGAAGCCGGTGGTGGACAAGACGTACCCGCTGCGCGAAGCGCGCGCCGCGCATGAGCGCCTGGAAAAGCGGGAGCAGTTCGGGAAGGTGATCCTCAATCCTTGATGGAGGTTCCGCCATGGGACTGTTCGCAGATGGTTGGGGAGAACTGAAGCGGAAGTTCGAGCGGCGCAAGCTCCGGCAGCGGCTTGCGCTGCATGACCGAACGCTGGCCGACCTGTTCACCAGGCTGGGCGAGCAGGCGATTGCGGGCGGCGTGGACCTCTCCAGCCAGGCGGCGCTGCGGGACGAGATAGGGCAGCTCGACAGTCGAGCCGGCGAGCTGGCCGCGGAGCAGCGCAAGTCCGAGGCGGAGCGCGCCGCCTGGGAGCAGAAGCGGACGCAGGAGAACGCGCGCTTCGACCAACGCCGCGCCGAGGTAGAAGCGAAGAAGCAGCCGGTGGACAAAGAGCTAGCCGCCGCCCGCTCGAAGCAGGCGCAGCAGCAGAGCGAGGTGTCGGCGGCGGAATCGCGGGTGCGCGCGCTGGGCAGCGACCTGGAGCGTGCGCGCCAGCAGCTCTCCGCGCTGGCCGCGGGTAGCGCTCCGGACCGCCAGGCTCAGATGGCGGTCCTGGAAACAAAGCTAAAGGACCTGGCCGGTGCGCAACCGGCGGCGACCGAAGCGGTGACCAAGGCGACGTCGGCGGTTGCGCCGCTGACCGACGAGGTGAACCGCTGGTCGGCGCAATCGCAGCAACTGGCGAACGAGCTCGCCGGCATCGAAGCGGAGCGCAAGAAGTCGCTGGACGCCATCGCGGGCGAGCTGCGGCGGGTGGGCAAGGAGCTGGAGGTCATCGCGGCGAACACGCGCGCGACCGGAAGCCAGCGTTCCGCGCGCGCGGGTGAACTGGGGCGCGCTCTCTACGCCGCGAAGACGAGCGACCCGCACATCGCCGCGCCGGTCGAGGCCGTGCGCGCGGAAGAACAGGCGCGGGCGGCGACGCAGTCGGCCATCGACGCTTCCGAACAGACCACCCGCAAGCTGCCGCCCAACACCTTCCTGAAATTCGTGGCGGCGAGCCTGGTCATCCTGCTGCTGGTGGTGGCGATCCCGGCGGGAGGCTACGCGGGCTGGCGGTGGTGGCAGAACCGCGCCGAGATGATGGCGGGCGAGCGGGAGCCGGCGCCCATCAACCCGTATCTCGACCATGCACTGAAAGGGAATGCGGCGTACGTCATCGCAAACCAGCTGGCGGACGCCAAGACGCCGACAGACGCCGAGCGCGCGCTGCTCGACGCCTTTCGCAAGATCGGCCTAGGGGTGTACACGCCGGCCGGCCAGCGCGTGCAGGGCGGCGGCGAGCGGAGCGAGAAAGATTTCTTCCTGTACGACTTCCAGTTGCGGACGCTGGCGCGCGGGCAGCTCCATCCCAGCTTCCTTTCCTTCACCGACTTCTCCCGGATCGTAGAGATGGAGCTGGTGCCTGGGAGCGAACGTCCGGGAGTGTTGGAGGCCGTGCTCGCCGCTGCGATGGCACAGCGCTACCGCGAAGCCAAGGCCGAGCCGAACGCGCCGGGGAGCTACATCGTGTTGCTGCTCGACGGCCTGGCGCGGCGGCAACCCGTCCCGTATTCGCTCGACGAGATGAGCAGCGGCGAGCAGCAAGTTAGCCCGGTGCAATCCCTGCTGATCATGATGGAGTTCTTCATGCGTCCGCGGACGACGGCCCGGAGTTGGAACCTGACGCTCGTGCCCAACGCGTACGCCCAGGAGGGCGGCCCCTGCCAGTTCATCAGCGGCGACGCGCAGGATAACTTCGGCAAGGGGTCCGACGTGCTGGTCGGCCTGGCGGGCGCGATCCCGAGCGCCATCCAGCACATCGCCGAGACAATCGGCAAGGTGACCGGCGTGGTCGGGTTCGTCGGCGACATGCTCACGCTGTATGGCATCGACATCCACGTCCAGCCGGAGCCGTACGTCATCCACCTGCTGCACGGGGGAAACTTCGTGGCCGGCATCACTACCACCGTGACCTTCGACGCCGAGGTCGTGTCGGACAAGGTGCTGGAGTGCGGCTGGATGGCGGGAAAGAAGATGCCGGTGAAGGGTCCGCTGGCGGGAGTGCGGCTGTATTGGGATTTCGAGCCCGCGCTGACGCCGCACCTCGAGATGCACCACGAGATGATGTCGTTCCTGACCGGCACTGCCGGGAACCTGCAGACCAACACCGACAAGACCGGGAGCTCGACGTTCCTGATCCAGCCGAAGGACTGCCCGGACCGCGTGGGGAACATTCGCGGGCAGGACTACATGGCGATCGTGGCGGCGCGCGTGGTGACCGCTGAGATGCCGACGCCGGCCTTCTCCGTGGGGCCGGACTTGATCTTGAAGTTCGGGCCGGGAACGATCGAGTATTTCATGAGGGGCCGCAAGGGATACGCGCGCTTCCGCGCGGAGTGGCACAAGAAGCCGCCGGAACGCTCGCCATACGGGAACAAGTGAGCGATGAAGCGAGCGGTCCGAGTGGCGCTGGTGGCGGCCCTGGTCGTCGTGGCAGGGGTGACGTATGAGCTGCTGCGGCTGCCTTCCGCGGAGGAGTTGCGCGTCTCGGTCACGACACGCTATCCGGAGCAGGCTCGCAAGGGATGGCTGCCCCTGAGCGCGATCTCGCCGCGACTGAAGGAAGCGGTCATCGCATGGGAGGACCCCACCTTCTATGACCATAGCGGCTTCAGCTACCGAGCCACATGGCAAGCGGCCAAGGCAGACATGCGGGAAGGGAGCTTCGCCCGCGGCGGCAGTACCATCACGCAGCAGGTGGCCAAGAACCTGTTCCTGGCGCGGGAGAAGACTCTGCGGCGCAAGTTCGATGACGCCATCCTTGCGCACCGGCTCGAGAAGGTCCTCTCCAAGGATGAGATCCTGGAGGTCTACCTGAACACGGCCGAGTGGGGCGAGGGAATCTACGGCGCGGGGGCAGCGGCGGAACACTACTTCCACAAGCGCGCCGCCGACGTTGACTGGGCCGAGGCCGCGCTGCTGGCGGCGCTGCTGCAAAACCCGCGCGCGTACGCGCCGTGCGGCCCGAAAGCGGGCGCGACGCGGAGCCATCGCGACATGATCCTGCGCTTCCTCGAACAGGATGGCGTGCTCGACGCCGCGGAACGCCAGGCGTCCGAAAAGGTTGAACTGCCCTGCACGTAGAGCGCGGCGCATCGGGGGCCGGAGAGCTACCGCCGCTACACCTTGAGCGCAGCGCGGAAGCCGCGAGCGGCATAATACGAGTCGGCGCCGTTGTGGTAGACGAAGACGGTGTCGTAGCGGCGGTCGCAGAAGAGCGCGCCGCCGAGCTTTCGGATGCTGGCGGGTGTCTTGATCCAGCTCGACGTCTTGGTGTCGAACTTCCCGAGCCGCTGCAGGTCCCGGTACTGTCCTTCGCTCAGCAGCTCGACGCCCATGGCGGCGGCGAGATCGAGGGCATTGTTCTTCGGCTTGTGCTCTTTCCTTGCCTCGAGCGCCGCGCGGTCGTAGCAGAGGCTGCGGCGGTCCTTGGGACTCTCCGCGGAGCAGTCGAAGAAGACGTATTCGCCGGTCTCGTTGTCCAGGCCCACGACGTCGGGCTCGCCGCCGGTGCGCTCCATCTCGGCGAGCGACGATAGCTTTTCAGGATTCTTCTCCAGCCGGGCCTGGACCTTGGACCAGCCAAGGTCTTTGTGACGGCCCATGTTCTTCTCGAAGCGCGCCTTCAGGGCCTGGAGGAGGTTGTCGCGCTGCTTGGCGGAGAGCGGATGGGTGCTTTTCATCGGTCTCGATTCTATCGTTCCCGGTAGCCCTGCCGCGCGACGCCCTCGAGGCCGGGGCGCTACAACTTTCCAGGGTCAGCATCTAGAATAAGCACATGGCCAAGAGCACGGTACCGCCGGGCGAGATGGCGCAGCAGAGCGGGAACACCGCTTTCCTGAACACGGTGGGGAATCCCGTGGACAAGCGGCAACTGGTGCGCGCGACCTTCGGCGGCGACATGGACAGCGAATCCATCGTGCTGACGACGCTGGACAAGGCCGTCAACTGGGTGCGGAAGAACTCGCTCTGGCCGATGACCTTCGGCCTGGCGTGCTGCGCCATCGAGATGATGGCCATGGGCGCGTCGCGCTTCGACATCGCGCGCTTCGGCGCCGAGGTCTTCCGGCCGTCGCCGCGGCAGGCCGACCTGATGATCATTGCGGGGCGCGTCTCGCAGAAGATGGCGCCGGTCATCAAGCAGCTCTACGAGCAGATGCCCGAGCCCAAGTGGGTGATCTCGATGGGCGCGTGCGCCACCTCGGGCGGCGTCTTCCAGAACTACGCCCTGGTGCAGGGCGTGAACCAGGTCATCCCCATCGACGTGTACGTGCCCGGGTGCCCCCCGCGTCCCGAGCAGCTCATCTATGCCATCACGCTGCTGCAGGAGAAGATCGCGCACGAGCGCGGCAGCTTCAAGAAAGCGCTGAACCTGGAGTAAGTCCACAGTACACAGTCCACGGTCCACAGCGGCCGGCGGGCACCTTAGGGCTTGAGGCAGCAGAACAGCTGCTGGCGGCATCCCATCTAGCCGTACGCGGCCCCTTCGTCTACCTATCATGCGAAATCTACGGCGGTTGGCCTTCTTCCTCACGTCCGTGCTGGTGGTCGCCTCGGCGGCGCAGCTGCGCCAGGTGGCGATCATCGATATCCCCGGGCGCCCCGGGTTCGATACGCTGGCGTGGGCCGACGGCAAGCTGGTCATCGCACACCGCGGGGCCGACAAGGTCGATATCTTCGACCCCGCCAAGCGGCGCATCATCGCGCAGGTCACCGACATCGCCGAGCCGCGCGGCCTGGCGGTCGACGCGCAGGCCGGCAAGGTCTACGTGGCGAGCGCCGGTTCGAACGCGCTTGCCGTCATCGACGTGAAGACCTGGAAGCTGGAGAACAAGGTGGCGCTCGACACTTCGCCCAACGCGCTGCTGCTCGTGCCCGGCGGGAAGCTGTACGTGAGCAACTGGCGGGCGAACTCGGTTTCGGTGGTCGACCCTGCCCAGGGCGGTGCGGGCACGAAGATCGACGTGGGCGGGATCCCGGAGGAGCTGGCGTGGGACCCGGGCAGCAGATCGGTCTTCGTGAGCGTGCAGGACCAGGCGACGGTGGCGGCCATCGGGCCGGACAACCAGGTGACGAAGCGCTTCAAGCTGCGGGCATCGCAGCCGACGGGCTTGGCGATCGACGTTCAGCAGCGGCGGCTGTTCGTGGCCGTGCGCTTCGCCGTGCTGGTCCTCAACGCCGATAACGGGGAGGAGATCGCTCGCATCCCGGCGGCCGGCGGCACGGACACGTTGTGGTTCGACGAGAGCAACCGGACGCTCTACGCGGCCGACAGCGGCGGGTCGGTCAACATGATCGCCACCGACAACAACCGCTTCATCAGCGAGCACGAGCTGAAGACGCAGGTGCGCGGACACACGCTGGCCTTCGATCCGCAGAAGAAGATGGTGTACATGCCCGGCGGGCGCGAGGGACGTTCGAAGCTCGTCATCCTGAAGCGCGTGGAGAGCAATGCGACTGCGCCGGCGAACGCGAAGGCGGCTCCGTCCACGCAGGGCGCGGCGGTGCAGCCGGGCGCCACGGTCGCAGATAAGAGATAGTCAAAAGAGGGTTCGATACAATGGCGGCTCACATGAGCCGCCTTTCCATTTCCGACGCCGAATTCCGCGCGCTCGCCGCGCGCGCGAGCGAGATGGCGGCCGAGTATCTCGCCGGCATCGACCGGATGCCGGCGTTTCCCAAGACTTCAGGAAGGATGACCGAAGAGCTGTTCGGGCAGGCGCTGCCGGAGCAGGGCATGGGAGCGGAGGCACTCGACGCGCTGCCCAAGGTGGCGGAGCAGGCGCGTCCGGAGAACGGGCGGTTCTTCGGGTACGTGCTGGGGTCGGGCGAGCCGGTGGCGGCGCTGGGCGATTTCTTCGCCAGCGTGCTGAACCAGAACGTGACAGCATGGCGGTCGGGGCCGGCGGCGGTGACGATCGAGCGCGCCGTGGTGCGCGGGCTGGCCGAGGCGGTCGGATGCAAGGGGTTCACGGGCTCACTGTGCGGCGGAGGCTCCGCGGCGAACCTGATGGGGCTGGCGATGGCGCGCGAGGCGAAGTTGCCGGCAAACGCGCAAGGCGCGCGGCCGGGCGTGGTGTACGCCTCGCAGGAAGTGCACATGTCGATCCCGAAGGCGCTCGCGCTGCTGGGGCTCGGGCACGCGAACCTGCGGCTGGTCGAGGTGGATGAGAACTTTCAGATGAAGCCGGGAGCGCTGCGCGCGGCCGTCGCGGCGGACTGGAGTGCGGGGAAGCAGCCGATGGCCGTCGTGGCGACTGCGGGCACGGTCAACACCGGCGCCATCGATCCGCTGCGCGAGATCTCCGCCACCGCGCGCGAGCACGGGTTATGGATGCACGTGGACGGCGCGTACGGCGCGCTGGCCGCGATGGCGGCGCCGGAGAAGTTTTCCGGATTGCATGAAGCCGACTCGCTTTCGCTCGACGCGCACAAGTGGCTCTACCAGCCGGTGGACTGCGGCTGCCTGCTGTTCCGCGACGCGGCGGCGGCCCAGCGCGCCTTCTCGCACACCGGCGATTACGCCAAGTCGCTGACGGCCGACCCGCTCGAAGGCTTCGTGTTCTTCGAGGAGTCGGTGGAGCTATCGCGGCGCTTCCGCGCGCTCAAGCTGTGGCTCTCGCTGCGCTACCACGGGCTGGCGGCGTTCCGGGAGTCGATCCGCGAGGACTTGGGACTGGCGCAGCGGCTGGCGGAGAGGATTCGGAAAGAGCCGCAGCTCGAGCTGCTGGCGCCTGTGCCGCTGAGCGCCGTGTGCTTCCGCGTGCGCGCGCTCGACGACGCCGGCAACGCGCGCGTGTTGAAGAGGATCATCGAGCGCGGCCGGGTGTACCTTTCGAATGCGACCATCCGCGGGCGGTTTGCGCTGCGGGCGTGCATCGTGAACCATCGCACCAACGACGCGGACGTGGACGCGGTGGTGGAAGAGGCTCTGGCGGCAGCCAGGCAAGCCTGATGGCCGACAAGGGAACGATCGTCGCGCACGCGTGCTGCCGGGTCGACCTGGCAGGCGGCACTCTGGACATCTGGCCGCTGTACCTGTTTCATCCCGGCGCGATCACGGTGAACTTCGGGGTGAACATCCTGACGCGCTGCCGGATCGCGCCGCTCCCGGGAAAGCGCATCCATCTCAGATCGATCGACACCAAGCGGGAAGAAGTCTTCGCGGACCTTGCGGCGCTCTGTCGCGCGAAGAAATACAAGCATCCGCTGGCGGCGTACCTGGTTCGGTTCTTCGCGCCGCAGGGCGGCATGGAGATCGAGACCAACTCGGAGTCCCCGGCCGGCGCGGGCATCTCGGGGTCGTCGGCGCTGATGGTGGCCACGACGGCGGCGCTGGCGGCGTGGACGGGACGACATCTCGACCGCGAGCAGATCCGGGTGACCGCCCAAAACGTGGAGGCACAGCTCATCAAGGTCCCGACCGGCTGCCAGGATTACTACCCGGCGCTCTACGGCGGCGTGAACGCCATCCACCTGGAGCCGGACGGCGCGCACCGCGAGGCCATCCCGGTGCCGGCGGAGGAGATCGAGGCGCGCTTCGTGCTGGCATACACCGGCGCGCCGCGGCAGAGCGGGATCAACAACTGGGAGGTCTTCCAGGCGCACATCAACGGCGACCGGCGCGTGCTCAAGAACTTCGACCAGATCGCCGAGATCGCGCGCGGCATGCACCAGGCGCTGGCGCGTGGCGCGTGGCGGGAGGTGGGCGCGTTACTGCGCGCGGAGTGGAAGCTGCGCAAGACCAACGCTCCGCGCATCTCGACGCCGCTGATCGACAAGTTGATCGCGGCGGCGTTGGCGAGCGGCGCAAGCGCAGCCAAGGTGTGCGGCGCCGGCGGTGGCGGATGCGTGGTCTTTCTGGCGCCGCCGGAGAAGCGTCACCGAGTGGCCGAAGCCGTGCAGCGCGCGGGCGCGCGCATCCTGCCGTTCCGCGTGGCGCGCGACGGCGTGACGGTGGTCGGAGCGCGTGGCTGAATCTCAATGAAGAAGATATTCATCGCGCGAGACGGTCGGGTGCGCGCCACGTGGCGCTTCCTCATGGGTGTGCTGGCGGTGGTCGGCGCCGAGCTGCTGAGCGGCGCGACGGCCGGGTTCATCGCCGGGCGCGACGCGCCGGCGGTCTACGTCTTCCTGCAGCAGCCGATGTCGCTGGCTCTGATGATCGCGGGCTTCGGTCTCCTGCTCACCGTGGCTGACAAAGTGGATGAGGGGAAACTCGCCGCGCAGGGCTTCCCGACCCACGGTGCGTGGTTCCGCCAGGTAGTAGATGGGACGTTGCTGGGCGCGGGTATGGTGACGGCCTGCGTGCTGGCCATCCGCGTCGGCGGCGACGTGCAGTTCACGATGCGGCCTTCGGTGCGTGGATTCGTCGCGGTCGGGCTGCTCGCACTCCTGATCGCGGTGGCGGCGATGAAGGAAGAGGTCGCCTTCCGCGGGTATCCCTTCCAGCGGCTGGTGGAGGCAGGCGGGCCGCGCTGGGGGCCGTGGCTCGGGATATTCGTGCTGTCGGTGCTGTTCGGGCTGGTGCACTGGAACAACCCGAGTCGCACGGTGGCGTCGACGGCGAACACGGTGGTGATCGGCGCGCTCTTGGCGCTGGCCTATCTGCGGACAGGCGCGCTCTGGCTGCCGTTCGGGATCCACTTCGGGTGGAACTTCATGCTGGGAGTCGTTTTCGGGCTGCCGGTCAGCGGGATCACGGAGTTCGCGGTGCTGGTGCAGGGGCGCGCCCAGGGACCGGTCTGGTTGACCGGTGGTGGCTACGGCATCGAAGGCAGCGCGGTGGCGACGGTGGTGATCCTGCTCGGGATCGTGCCCATCGTCCGGCTGTACCGGCGGCCGGCCGCGGGGCTGGAGGTCATCCCGGGATATGGCGGGCTGGCGCGAAATCCTGCGCGTGGCACGCACGCCGGGCCAGATGGCGGCATCCAATTCTAGGAGAGCGCCTGCTGTTCGCCGGTCTGGGCTTGCAAAAGGGTGGTCAAAGGCGAATGATGGGCGTCACAGGAATCCCCGGCCATGAGACCCGCCCCGCGCCTTTTCCTCGCGCTTTGCGCACTGCTCGCCATTCCTCTGCTCGCCGACCAGACACCCGCTAAGCCCAGCCGATCGCCCGCGTCCTCCAAACAGCCGATCTCGATCGAGACGCGCATGACGCTGGTGCGCACGCTGAATGCCGAGTTCGTTTTCGCCCGCAAGCCGTTCCCAATGGGCGACAAAGGCCTGACCATCCGCAACGGAGAAGTGAGCCCGAGCGACGCCACGCTGGTCGGGCTGGTTGCCAACAACGGCGCGACCGCGCGCACCGGCGAGAAGGCGCAGATCACGAACATCGACTTCAAGGACAACAAGATCATCTTCGAGATCAACGGCGGCCCGAAGAAGAAGCAGAAGTGGTACCAGCGCATCCGGATCGCGTCGAGCGGCGGCGAGACGGCGATCGCGCCGCAAGCCAACACCGACGCCAAGGGCTCCATGGTCACGGTCGTGTTCGACAAGTACGTTCCGGATCTGACCGTGGACGAAGTGAAGCAGCTGCTCGCGCCGGTGCTCACGTTCGGGGCGGGGAAGTCGGCGACCGACGTCTACATGGACAGCCTGCCGCCCAAAGTTCGCGAAGCCATCAAGAACCACGAGCCGCTGGTGGGGATGAAGAAGGAGATGGTCATCGAGACCAAGGGCCGCCCCACCCAGAAGATCCGCGAGCGCGACGGCGACATCGAGTACGAGGAGTGGCTCTACGGCATGCCTCCGGCCGACGTCTACTTCGTGCGCTTCGTGGGCGACGAGTGCACGCAGATCAAGGTGATGAAGGGCGATGGGACCAAGATCGTCCGCACCGAACGCGAGATGCCGGCGGATCCGACCGCGGTGGCGCAGGGCCCGCTGGCCCCGGCGCCGGCCGCGCCCACCCGTCCGTCCCTGCGGCGTCCGGGGGAAGACCCGGCGCAGAACCAGGACACCATCCGTCCGCCATCGCCGGTAGGCGTGACGCCGACCGACCCGAACAACACGCCGCTGCCGACACCCGGCGATCCCGGGCCGAACGCGCCGCAGCCGCCGCCCATCCCGCGGTAGTCCGCTAGCCTGTTCGCAAGCCGCCGCCGTACACTGGTGCTGTGAAGATCGCGCTCGGGCAGATCGACACCACGGTCGGTGATTTCTCCGGGAACGCGCAGAAGATCATCGACTGCGCGCGCCGCGCCACGCAGGCGGGCGCCGGGCTCATCCTCTTTCCCGAGCTGTCCGTCTGCGGCTATCCGCCGCGCGACCTGCTGGAAAAGCCCGCCTTTCTCAAGAAGAACCAGGAAAGCATGGAGCAGATCGCCGCGGCGACGCGCGGGATCGCCGTCATCGTGGGCGCGGTCACGCCGGCTCGGCAGGAGACCGGCAAGTCGGTCATGAACTCGGCGGTGCTGCTGCGCGACGGCAAGATCGACTTCGTGCAATCCAAGATGCTGCTGCCCACCTACGACGTGTTCGACGAGTCGCGGCACTTCGCGCCGGCCGAGAAGCAGGAGCTGCTTCCGTTCTGCGGCAACCAGATGGCCCTCACCATCTGCGAAGACGCGTGGAACGACAAGCACTTCTGGCACCACCGGTTGTACCGCGTGGACCCGGTGGAGCAGCTGGTCAAGGCCGGCGGCAACTTCGTGCTCAACATCTCCGCCTCGCCGTGGCACTTCGGCAAGCGGACGACGCGGCGCAAGATGCTCGCCGCCATCGCGACCGAGTACAAGCTGCCCGTCGTGCTGGTGAACTCGGTCGGCGGAAACGACAGCTTGGTGTTCGACGGATCGTCGGTGGTGATCGCGCCCGACGGCCGCGTGGTGGCAGAGGCGAAATCATTCGAAGAGGACCTGGTGTATTTCGATTCGGCCACCCTTCAGGGCGAAGTGCACGTGCAGGTGCAGGGTCCCGAAGCGAGTTCCTATGCGGCGCTGGTGCTGGGCACGCGCGACTACGTGCGGAAGTGCGGCTTCCAGAAGGTGCTGGTGGGGCTGAGCGGCGGCATCGATTCGGCGCTGACGGCCGCCATCGCGGTGGACGCCCTCGGCGGCGAGAACGTCATGGGCGTCGGCATGCCGACGAAGTTCTCTTCGCCGGGAAGCATCGACGACTCGAAGGCGTTGGCCAAGAACCTGGGCATGAGTTTCGAGCTGATCCCGGTGCAGGAGATCTACGAGGACTACCTGAAGGCGCTCAAGCCGGCGTTCGCGGGCTGCAAGGAGGACGTGACGGAGGAGAACATTCAGTCGCGCATCCGCGGCGCGGTGCTGATGGCGCTCTCCAACAAGCGCGGCGCGCTGGTGCTTTCCACGGGGAACAAGTCAGAGCTCGGCGTCGGCTACTGCACGCTCTACGGCGACATGGTCGGCGGGCTGGCGGTGATCTCCGACGTCCCGAAGACGCTCGTGTACCGGCTGTCGCGCTGGGTGAACCGCGAGCGCGAGCGCATCCCGCGGTCGACCATCGAGAAGCCGCCGTCGGCGGAGCTGCGGCCGAACCAGCTCGACACCGACACGCTGCCGCCCTACGAGGTGCTCGACGCCATCCTCGAGGACTACGTGGAGGACTACAAGACGGCCGAGGAGATCGCGCAGGGCCGCGGGTTCGAGGTCGCGCTGGTGCGCGGCGTGATCAGGATGATCGAGCGGTCGGAGTACAAGCGCCAGCAGGCCGCGCCGGGCTTGAAGATCACGGAAAAGGCGTTCGGGATGGGCCGCCGCTTCCCGATCGCGCAGAAGACGGAAGTCTGACCCGGACGCGATGACGAACGCCGCCGGGAAAATCCTCGCCTACCTATTTATAGTAGTCAGCCTGATGCCGCGTCCCGACGCAGCCGCGCAACAGCTCACGCCGCCGCAGGAAGTGGCGCGCGTGGCGGGCGCGCGCGACTTCCACGCGATGGTCGAGTGGCTGCGCGCCCACCAGCGCGAGATCGCCGACCGGCAGCTCGAGCTCACCGCCATCCCCGCGCCGCCCTTCGGCGAGCAGCAGCGCTCCAGGTGGCTGGCCGAACAGTTCAAGCACGTCGGCCTGAAAGACGTTCACGTGGACGAACTGGGGAACGTCTTCGGCTTTCGCCCCGGCACGGACCGCGGCGCGAAGTACCTGGCGGTCAGCGCGCACATCGACACCGTGTTCGCCGCCGGGACGAAGCTCGAGGTCCGGCGCGAGGGCACCAAGCTCTACGGGCCGGGCATCAGCGATAACGCCGCCGGCGTCTCGGCGCTGCTGGCGGTGGCGCAGGCGCTGAAAGAAACGGGCGCGAAGCTCGAGATGCCGGTCGTGTTCATCGGGAACGTGGGCGAAGAGGGCGAGGGCGACCTGCGCGGGATGCGGCACATCTTCAGCGGGCCGTGGAAGGAGAAGATCGCGTACACGCTGGTGCTCGACGGCGCGGCCACCGATACCATCATCGCGCAAGCGCTCGGCAGCCGGCGCTTCGAGGTCACGGTACGCGGCGCGGGCGGGCACTCGTGGAGCGACTTCGGCGTGCCCAATCCCATCGTGGCGCTCTCGCGCGCGGTCGCGAAGCTGGCGGGGGTGCCGGTACCGAGCGATCCCAAGACGACCTTCAACGTCGGCGCGATCTCCGGCGGCACGAGCGTGAACTCCATCCCCGAGTCGGCGACGATGCGCGTGGACATCCGGTCGGCGGCGACCGCGGAGATCGACCGCCTGGAGAACGCGCTGCGCCAGGCCGTGAGCGACGCCGTGCAGGAGACGCGGCCCGGTGCGCCGGGACAGCAGCCGCTGAAGTTCGACATCAAGCCCATCGGGAGCCGGCCGGCGGCGGAACTGAAGCCGGACTCGCGGATGCTACAAGTCGTGAAGGCAGTGGACGCGCAGCTCGGGAACAGCTCGCGGATGCAGCGGGCGTCCACCGATGCGAACGTCCCGATGTCCATGGGACTGGAGGCGTTGACCATCGGCGCCGGCGGCCAGGGCGGCGGCGCACACACGCTGCACGAGTGGTATGACCCGACGAACCGCGACCTGGGCTTCAAGCGGATCGTCCTCACGATGATGACGTTGGCTGGAGGAGCAGAGTGAAAGCCCTTACCGCGGATGAACGCGGATTAACGCGGACAATTCTTTGTCTTGGGTTGTTAGTGGCGATGTGCGCTGCGCAGGAGAAACCGACGGCGGACGTGATCTTCGTCAATGGCCAGATCTACATCGGCATGACAGTTGACGAGTTGATGAGAGCGCAGTCCGGTGAAACCAAGAGAAAAGTCACATTCAACGGCGTCGAATGCATTTGGTGTGTGGAACCTCACATTCGCCTGGCTGTAGCTGACGACAGGAAACCGAACATGGCGATCCTGCAGGCCATAGCGGTCAAGGACGGACACGTCATGGCCGTTGGGTTTGACGATGGCATCAAGAAGGTCAAGGGGAAGAACACTCAGGTTGTGAATTTGCGCGGCAAGTTCGCCATGCCCGGCTTCAACGACGCCCACACGCACCTCGGCGGCGCGGGGA